>PLXB01000173.1 GCA_003151215.1 Ignavibacteriota bacterium | reverse complement strand
ATCTGCAAGCTGGTGTGAAACATAAATATCAACGCTCTTATTAATACTTCCGGCGCGATTCGAAGCAAAGAAAAGTTTTTTACCGTCAGGGCTGATCGAAGGTTGTGATTCCCATTTTGTCGTGTTTACAGGCGAACCGACTTCATGGATATTCTTCCAATCTTTTCCATCAAGAGTAGCAACCCAGATATTCATATCTCCGGTTTCGGTAGTTCCCCGGTTGGTTGCAAAATAGATCGTCTGTCCGTCAGCAGCGATCGAGGCAGCACCATCGGNNTACCCAAAAATCATCCTGCCCTTTACCGCCGGAACGACGCGAAACAAAATACATGGTTCTGCCATCAGCCGTGATGGTCGGACCAAAATCCTCGGCACTGCTATTGACAATAGGCCCGAGATTTTTCACGACGAGTTTACTGAAACTGCTTGTCGAAGTATCCGGATCTGGCTGAGGAGCCGGAGCAGGCGGAACAACTTTTACTTCCTGAGTTTTTGACTCAGGGGATTTCAGTTTTTCCTTATGGGTAAGTTTCAGTGCCGAGCTAGTCGTACTAATAACAAGAAGAGATACTAAGGTGATGAGGGCAACTCCGAAAAAGAGCGCGCGTTTTGGGGCAATAAATCTCATAGCGATTTCTTACTTATGAAATAAATAATTTTAAGATACAACAGATGATGATGAATGCTACACAACANNACTCTGTGTATGTTCTCCTAAACGTCCCGAAGCGCTTTTTCAAACGCTAAATTTACCTATAAGTTGCACGGAAATAACGTCTAATGCCTGTAGAACCGTTCATTTCCTAATCTCTCAGAAAATACCGGCGATGTAGTAATAGAAAGTTTTTTCCCCGATTTTGTTCTTCAGAAGAAGAACATGCATGAAATACGGAGAACGAAAATAAGGAATTTCTATGCAACTTTCAGAAAAATGCCATTTCAACATTATTTTTTACCTTGCTCAGGAAGAGTTTGCGGGACGTTCATAGAGGGTCGATTTTGTCCGGGATTAAGCGGAGGAACAGGCAAGATCTGCTTATTGATCGTATTGGAATCAATACTCTTGACCGAATCGGGCTTTGCACTTGCACCATTCCAATTAGTATTAAAATAGGTGATCTTCGGTTTGAGAGCGTCATAAGTATATTTCATAAAGCGTCCCCAGATCGGTGCAGCAGCACGTCCGCCCTGTCCATCGGCACTTGTGAAAGTGATCCTTTTATCATCGAACCCCACCCATGCGCCGGCAGTATAGATCGGCGTATAACCGACAAACCATGCGTCGGCAAAATTTTGTGTCGTTCCGGTTTTCCCTGCAGCCGGATAATTAAACCACCGTCGGATGCTCGAAGCTGTCCCGCCTTCGACTACGCTTTTCAGGCAGATCGTCATCATTTGTGCGATCTTCGGTTCAAAAACGAATTCAAATTCCGGTTTGGCGCGATAAATTACCTTGCCGTTCCGGTCTTCAACACGGAGAATGCCGTACGGGTTGGTCTTGATACCGTCATTGGCAAAAACACAATAGGCGCTGGTCAGTTCGAGCGGACTTACCTCGGCAGTACCGAGAGCGATAGACGGTACAGCAGGAATATTTGATTTTATTCCCATACGTTTTGCAAACTTAACGACGTCCGTGGCATTCGTCAGATCTAAAAGTGCATGAATTGCACAAAGATTAATTGAATGCTGAATAGCATTCCGTATTGTTGATGCCCCTCCAATAGCTTCACCCATATTCCCCGGACGCCAGATCTTATCTCCATCCTGCATTTCGATCGCTTCATTGGAAACGATAGATTCAGGAGTATAACCCTTTTCAAAACAGCTTCCGTAGACAAAAGGCTTGAATGACGATCCGGGCTGGCGAACGATCTGTGTTGCATGATTAAGCCCATACCGATGCTCGCGGTAATTTGCACTCCCGACCATGGCAAGTATCTGCCCGGTTTTAGGATCGAGACATAGAAAACTTGCCTGTAAACGGGTCTCGCCTTTTTTTACGCTGTCAATAAATTTAGGGTCCGTTCGTAATTTTTTCTCAAACTTAGCCCGCTCTGCCTCATTCTCAATATTTTTTACTGCAAGAGCCTGCCTTGCTGCATGAGCAACAAGAGAATCGAGCATCGGCAAATGCTGCTTCCAATTCCAGCGTTTATCGACAATATTTTTTTGATACTCTGCTACATGCTCATCGACTGCGCGATTGGCGGCGCGCTGCATCGTTGCATTGATTGTCGTATAGACGACAAGACCGTCACGATAAAGATCATACCCGGCAAGCTCGGGTTTTTTGGATAACTCCTGCCGCACCATCTCAACAAAATGCGGAGCAATACCCTGATAAGATTTTGAAGCCATTACTTTAATCGCGTCTGTTTTGATCTTTTCCGCTTTCGCCTTATCAAGAAAGCCGGCATTAACCATATTATCGACAACCGTATTGCGACGATTAATTGCGCGCTCATAATTATCTTCCGGATCGTAATTCTCCGGACCTTTAAGAATGCCGATCAGAAATGCGCATTGCGAGGGTGTAAGTTTACTGACGTCTTTTCCGAAATAGATCTGGCTTGCAACCGCAACTCCATACGCGCCTCTTCCGAGATAGCAAACATTAAGATACATTTCCAGAATTTCGTTCTTCGTATGAGTACGCTCGATCTGCACAGCGCTGACTGCCTCACGCAATTTGCGAAGTGGTGTTTTTTCCTGTGACAGGTACAGATTCCTTGCAAGCTGCTGCGTGATCGTGCTTGCGCCTTGCTTCGGAGAAAGCGTGATAACATCGGTCCAAACCGCTTTTATACTGCGCCAGATATTCATGCCCCAATGATCGTAGAAATCCCGATCTTCGGTAGCAATGAGCGCATCGATCATTGCTTTTGGCACTTCTCGTAATTTTACCGTTGTACGATTTTTTATATAGAATTGATCTATTGGTTCGCCATCGGAGCTAATGATGCGCGTAGCAAGTTCAGGATGAGGATTTTCAAGCTGATCAAGTGTGGGAACACCTTTAAGTACTTCTATAGTAAGCACGGTACCTCCTCCCCCAACGAATATCAGGAGAAAAAGCGGTACTTTCCATTTCTTTAAAAAATGGATAAGCTTCTCCCAGCCGGATTCGGGAAATTGAGGTTCGTACGAATGTTTTTCGTAAGATAGCTTTCGTGTATCGTCGTATTCTTCGTTCACGCGCTAAAGACAACTAAGATTGAGGTGAGGTGAGTTCAGGCGTTTTCAATATGAAATCCTTCATCATCGAATCTGCCATAGGTATAACTTTTCAGCCAATCGCCGAGATTAATATACCATCCGGAGCCGAATGGTACTTCCTCCGGCTTATGGCGATGCCCCATAATAACATAATCGAATTTATCTTCGGTGATCTTTTTCTCGGCGAATATACGCAACCCATCTTGCTTTTGTAACGCATCGCGGTTATCTGTGTAAGCCCTCGAACCTCCGGACATTCTCTCGGCCATCCAGATCCCGATATCGGGGTGTATCCAGGAAAAACCCCAGAGTAAAAATTTATTCCGCAGAACTTTCCGCAAGATAAGGTAGCCCGTATCATGAAGCGCTTTACCGTCGCCATGGGCTATGTAAAACTTTTTGCCAAGAAGTTCGCGCTCAATATCGCCGCCATGAATTGGGATATTCAATTCATCCTGAAAATAATTGCGATGCCCGAAATCGTGATTTCCCATCAAATATTCTACCGGTATCAACCTGCGTATATCAGCAAGCAGCCCTAACGTTCTTGCGTGGCGGCGCGGTATAACTTGTCGATACTCGAACCATGAATCAGAGNNTTGTCGATACTCGAACCATGAATCGAAAAGATCGCCGACGATAAAGAGCACTTTCGCTTCGCCGGATATTGCTTCACATTTGATCTTTTCAAGAATAGCAAGCAAGCGATCTTCGCGCAGGCGATCGGCGGCACGGTCACTTCCGAAGCCAAGATGGCAGTCACTGATGAAATAATAATTCGGCATTACACATACGAAAATACGGAACAGTCGTTCGTCGGCTGTCATTAGTATGTAAGAGTGAGAAATGGTATATTTGTAAAAAGCATGAATATCACTATCCGAAATGCGAGATCCGAAGATGCGGCAGCGATAGCAAAAGTCAATATCGCAAGCTGGCACTCGACCTATCGCGGGCTAATCGCCGATGCAACTCTTGATGCCATGAAGCCGGAAAATTATCTCTTGAAATGGAATACTATTTTGACAACATCATCAGAGAAAAGCGATTCCTGTTTCGTTGTTGAAAACGAAGCAAGTGAAATAGTCGGATATACACTTTCCGGGAAGAACCTCCGCGAGAAATTCCGTTTCGATGCAGAGCTCTATGCTATTTATTTATTGAAAGAGTATCAAGGCCAGGGAATTGGGAAAAAGTTATTTCTCTGTTCTATCGAGGAATCCAAACGACAGGGGTTTGTTTCCATTCTACTATTTGTACTATCATCGAATACGGGATCGAGAACATTTTATGAATCTTTCAATCCTGATTTTACTGCGGATGAAACGATCGTTATCGACAATGGCCAATATTGCGATATTTGCTATGGATGGAGCGATATAAAGAGAATCGGTCTTTCCTCAAGCAACACATAGATTGTTTTGGAAACATCTACGGCTATTAGGTGTTCACTTTGCGCATTCACTATTTTTTTTAACTCCTTTAATTCCGATATGTATCGGTTCATACTCCTTTTTCTTTGTTTCATTTCTTTCGGGAAAGATATTTTTGCACAAACTTCAGCGCGGTTTGAGCTTTGGAAAAAGCCTTCCTATTTCAGAGGATTCAATCTCACCCTCGGACCTCCGTTAAAAAACCAGCAGGATTTTATTGACTTATCGAAGACGGGAGCAAACATTGCCTACCTTGCATGCGATGGTTTTTGGAGCGTTGATACTCCTTATACTGAAAGCTCTGCAAATATTCAGGCAACAGATGAATATATTTCCTATTGCCACACAGTCGGAATGCATTATACATTAGCAATTCGCGAAGGTCCCGGAAGACGTGATGTCTATCTGGAAACTCCGAAGACGATGCCGAGATCCACGATTTGGGAGAATAAGGCCGAACAGCAGCTTTATGGTTCGATGCTTCGCGAAATTGTAGAACGGTATAAAGACGATACACTCTTTATCGGTATTGCACCGACAACCGAACCCGATCCCTTCTTCGATAGTCTTTACTTCGATACGACAAGTTTAAAAAATCTCCTTATCAGAAACGGAGTTGATATGTACGCGATCACAAAGACCTGGGTCGATTCGATCCGTTCCGCCTCGAAAGATCTTCCAATCTTAATACAAGGTCCTGCGTATGCTAGTCCTGAATTCATGTCGCTTTCTCCGATCATAAACGATCCGTTTATCGTTTATGAATTTCATTGTTACCGTCCTCATGAATATGTCTACGCATCCGATACAAGCACTCTGAGTTATCCTGGCACGTACATCAGCTATCTTGAATTAAAATTCGCATGGTTTGACAAGCTTTATCTGAAAGATACAATATTCCGATACATCAATGCCAGACAAAAAGAAACCGGGGCACCGATTTTCATGGGAGAATTCGGATTACAATTTCCTCAAAATGGCGGCGATCATTTATTGGGTGATCTCAGCTCGACTGACATTGAAAATGGCTGGCACTTCGCATATTGGGAATATCATGCACCGGGTCCTGCATGGAACTACGATCAAATGCCGCAGCCATATTGGGATACGGTACTTCATTCCTTTGATCGTCCTAATTCGTCGGTGGAACAGCTTCTGTCTTTGAATACCGGATTATCTCTTTCTCCCAATCCATGTTCCGAAGGGTTTTTAATAAAAATATCGTTAAATCCGCTCTACAATGCTGAAATGTTTTTTCTCTATGATGTGCTTGGACATAAGGTGAGAGAATTAACGGTCAATAACGGCGCCGTCATCGAATGCAGTAGTGATAATTTACCTTCCGGAGAGTATTTAGCCGTGGTGAAAACACGTTTCGGGTTCTTACAGAAGCGGTTAAGCATAATAAAATAATTATATTATTCGGCGCCAGGGTAACTATTGGCTTTGAGAGTTGTTATTATGAAATCGTTAATTTATCATTCGTTATGCAAAAAATACTCCGTGCCGCGCTTTTACCCCTTTTAGCCTTTGTTCTTACAAGCCCGATATTTTTAGGGTGCAGCGCACCTTGTAATTACCCTGATCAACTTGGAACGCATGGAGCAGTGGTCCGCATTCTCAATGCAATGCCGGATATGCCGGTGATCACGGTATTTGTCAATGGTAAAGTTTTTGTACAAAATTATTCCTACGATCCTCCGACTACCGATCTATATTTAATGACATATAAAGACGGTACCCCTCTGCTGACCGGCGACTCCGAACTTTTTGTTGTAACATCCGATGCTGCCGGAAAAGATACCCTTGTGACGGGGAAAATATTGATCAATTTCAACAGTNNAAGCCCCAATGAAAAAAACTGCCTTGATCCTCAGACTCGACGATCAGGCAGATCAGCCTAACTCAACACAGACGCTGATCCGTTTTGTAAACGCTGTCCCCGATCTGGATTCTCTCGATATATATTTTAAAGGCGATGCAACAGGAATACCCGATGCGACCCTTCACTATGGAAAGGCGTATCCTCATTTGGCATTAATGAACATACAAGGCATAACCGTAACAGAAGCCGGTCATCCTAATAATATTATTTTCAGTTTCCCAAAGGGATCACTGTTCCCTCCGGGAATTTACGTTACTGCAATCATTCGAGGTGAAAGTAAACCGCTTGGAAATGATTTTACTGCTGCACCGCTTGTCATTTCTGATATCGTCCCGGGTGTATACCTTTATTCTTTCAAAACATTTTATATTCGCTTCGTCAATGCATCGAGATCGTTGCGGCTAAGCTTGTTAATCAAAGGTACTCAAGATTCTTTTCTGCGGGGCGATTATCCGAATCAGGAAAATACATTAGATAATGTTTCCCCTGATACGGTCAGCGGATACCTTCCGCTCACCCCGACAACGAATGCAAATTCTATTTTCTGGTATTCAAACAAGAATTTGCCTTTCCCGAATAAAGATACCATACTGAGATTTCAAGCTCCTTTCACGTTCGTTGAAGATCATGAGTATTCGATCATTGCCGTCGAAAAAACAAAGTTTGGTGATACCGGAAGAGCTCTCGATGATATGGTATTAATTGATACAATGTCAAATCCTGCCTCGGCAAATTTCGGAAGAATCCGTCTCGTGAATCTCTCACCCGACCATCCTTCCGGGATTACTGTAACTGTTAACGGTCAGACCGATACGATGAATCAAAAAGACGTTCTCTTTTTCGATATGCCTGTGGGAAGTCAAACAATAACTCTTAAGGATGGAAGCGCTACAAATATTCAAAGCTTTACCGTATTGCCCGCAACTCCGATCTCGGTGTATATTATGCCCGAAATTACGACAGTTGCAAAATTTCCCATCGCAACTTCGCTGGATTAAATCCCGTTCTCATATCTTCATGATATATTTGCAGGACTGAAATCAGTCGGAATTTCTTCTTTCACAACATCATATAGTAGGCTCCATTCCTTATGGACAACGAAAATCTTAATTTTTCTCTCACGGAAGACCAGCAGGCGATCCGCCAGATGGCTCGTGACTTTGCCGAGACGGAGATCAAGCCCCATGTAATGGAATGGGATGAGGGCCAGATATTCCCAATGGAAACATTCCAAAAAATGGCGAAGCTCGGATTCCTTGGCATTATGGTCCCGATTGAACTTGGCGGAGCAGGGCTCGGAACGATCGAGAATGCGATCATCATCGAAGAAATCGCCAGGGTCTGTCCGGGAGTTGCTTTATCGGTTTCTGCTCATAATGGACTCTGTACCGGGCATATTCTGAAATTCGGATCGGATGAACTCAAAGCAAAATACATTCCGCCGCTTGCCAGTGGAGAAGTTCTCGGAGCTTGGGGCTTGACAGAACCGAGCGCCGGAAGTGATGCAGGCGGAACGCAGACTGTTGCTGTTCACGAAGGATTTAATTATATTATTAGCGGTTCGAAAAATTTTATTACTCATGGCACCTATGGTAATACGGCTGTGGTAATGGCTTTGACAGATCGCTCTAAAGGTCCGCATGGTATCAGCGCATTCGTTCTCGATAAATCCATGGCGGGCTTTTCCGCATCAAAGAAAGAAAGTAAACTGGGCATGAGAGCCAGTGAAACATCCAGCCTCATTTTCGATTTCGTGAAAGTGCCTGAGGAAAATTTGATCGGTTCTGAAGGCGAAGGTTTTACTCAGGCATTGCAAATTTTAGATGGCGGTCGCATTGGTATTGCCTCGCTTGCTGTCGGCTGTGCACAAGGCGCATTCGAAGCAGCGATAAAGTATTCTCAGGAACGCAGGCAATTCGGCAAGACAATTGCCGAGCAGCAGGCAACGCAATTCAAACTTGCGCAAATGGGAATGAAGATCGATACAGCACGACTGCTTACTTATAAAGCGGCCTCGCAGCGCGAAGCAGGGCTTCCCTTCGGCAAGGATGCAAGCATGGCAAAACTTTATGCCAGCGAGATATGTGTCCAGGTCTGTGAAGAAGCGATCCAGATCCATGGCGGATACGGCTACATCAAAGAATTTCCGGTTGAGAAATTCTGGCGCGATTCCAAACTCCTCACGATCGGCGAAGGTACCAGTGAAGTCCAGCGCATGGTTATCGCACGCCATGTCACAAAAGAATTTAGCTCGTGATACGTTGAAACGCATTCATCTTATCATTAAAGGATTCGTACATGGCGTCGGTTTTCGTTATAATGCCCGGCGCAAAGCACGTATGGCACATCTCACCGGATATTCCCGTAATCTTGCTGAAGGGACGGTCGAGATCGAAGCACAGGGAACGCCCGAGGCGCTTGAACGCTTCTTACAATGGACACATCACGGTCCGCCGGATGCGAATGTCGAATCGGTTGTTCTGGAAGAAATGAAGGTTATCGAATCCGAATCCGATTTTGTCATACGATGATTGCGACACTTGGAATCAAAAAATACCTGTGCTTTTTGATAATAAAACCATATTTAATGCACTTGCCGAGCAGTATGACGCATACCGTCCGCACTATCCTGCCGAAGCACTGCTTTTCCTCGTCACGCTTGGCGACCTCGATAGGTCAAGCGATATAGCCGATATTGGTACCGGCACCGGACGCATTGCGCTCGAACTTGCCAAATATGTTCGCATCGTCTATGCCGTCGATACGGCAAGCGTCATGCTGGAGCAATTACAGAATTCTGCCGTGGAAGCCGGACTTTCGAATGTTCGTACGATAGAGGCTCCCGGTGAAGCAACGGGATTGCAAAGCGAATCGCTCGATCTCGTTGTTCTTGCCCAGGCATTTCATTGGATGGATAAATCAGCTTCGCTGAAAGAAGCCGGCCGCATCCTGAAACAGGATCAACCCCTTGTCCTTTTGTGGAATCAGGTAACTAACACACAGGATAATTATTATGCCGAAATCGTATCATTAATAAAAAAATCTAACGCTGCATATAAAGGCGGAGCTGATATTTTAATAGCTGATTTTCCTGAGAAGATAGCCGAATCAACACTTTTCGGACCCGTTGAACGCTATACTTTTCCTTTTGAAGCTCATTACTCTCCGGAAAACTACGTAGGATTTCTTCTTTCAAAATCGTATATCGGTGTCGGAATCAAATCCACCGATATTCCGCAATTTATCGAAGATACGACTACCGTGCTCAACAAATCTTTTCCCGACAGGAAAGTCCTCGAGAAATATGAAACGGTGATGATCGTTGCACAAAAACTTTAGAAGTATTTTTCTATTGCCTGCGGCAGCATCTCCCGCCAGGTGGGCCAGTCATGCCGCCAGGTTTTATCCCAGTTTTCGACATAGTTCGGAATATTTTTCTTCCCAAGTTCATCTGCCATCTTCCAGCTTCCCGAAGGATCCTCATATTCTCCGCTTCCGGTATAGAGATATATTTTTTTGTTGGTCCGAAGTTCGTTCAGCGTTTTTTCATCGCTCAGATTCGGCAGATAATCCATCGGCGAATTAAAATACACATCGTCATCGAAATATCCCTTAGCATATTCTTTCAGATCATAGACGCCGCTCATTCCGATCACTCCGTTAAACATATCCGGACGGCGCAGTAAGGTATTCATTGCATGCAATGCGCCGAAGGAAACTCCCATCGAATAGACCAGGGGATTCTCCGGATCTATTTTTCCCCGCATAAAAGGATAAACTTCATCGGTGATATATTTATTAAATTGCTGATGGCGGATAGCCCGTAATCGCGGTTCTACCTGATCGTTAAGCCAGCTATCGGAGTTGATCGAGTTAATCGAAAATGCCCTGATCCTTCCCGATTCGAGATGATGCTTGATCGAATCGATCAGATAAAATCTTTCATACTCCAGATAATCCGCTGCCGCCGAAGGGAACATCAAAAATGCCGGACCGGCAAAACCGTAAGAAACGATCGGCATTTCTTTGCCGAGGCTTGGGCTATACCATGAATCAAGTTTTCTTTCCATACCTCTTTTTCGCTTTTTTATTGAACTGCCTTGCACAATTAACGGTATTATAAGCCTCTTTTACATAAACCTGTTCCAATGGAAGCCATATCGCAGTTTTTTCATACTCTTTTTTCATCCGACGGATTACGCCAGATCGTTACTAATGGCGGCATTCCCATACTATGCCTGATCATTTTTGTCGAAACAGGATTGCTCATCGGATTCTTTTTGCCGGGCGATACTCTGCTTTTCCTGGCAGGTTCGCTGGCAGCTACCGGCGAACTTCGCATCGATGTTATTCTCCTCATTCTCATTCTTTCGGTCGCGGGAATAATAGGAAATTCCGTCGGATATTTTATCGGATTAAAAGCCGGAAAGCAGCTTTTCGAAAAGCCGAATTCCCGTTTCTTCAATCGCGACCATTTATTGAAGACTCATGCTTTCTACGAAAAATACGGCGGCATCACCATGATCCTTGCCCGGTTCATTCCGATCGTCCGAACCTTCGCTCCCGTTGTTGCCGGAACGGTAGAGATGAGCAAAAGGAAATTTACTCTTTATAACATCGTCGGCGCAGTTTTATGGATCGGCGGCGTTACGGCGCTCGGATATTTCCTCGGCAGACAATTTCCTGATATCATAAAATATCTGCAGATCGCAGTTATCGGTGTTGTGATTATCTCCCTTCTGCTTCCGATAGTTCAATGGCTCCGAACACGGAAAGCATAATCCGAAAGCATCCCTCTCCGGTAGGACGGACTCTCAGTCCGTCCGGGGGCTAGCCACACTTCCCGAACAGAAATAAGAGTCCGTTCAAACTGAAGAAGAACGGAAATCCAAAATTAAATTGTCAAAGAACGAACATTCCCGGCGCTCACGGCTAAGTGCTTTCGGAAATGGATTGTGAATAATTACCCTTGTGATTTAGAATGGTTACGTCCTTACCCAGCAGTTGTAGATGGACTGTGGTGGGACTTTCATCCGTCAGTCTTCTACGTAAGGAATTCCTTCTCTTTAGATATAATAGAAATTCTCCCTTAATGGCAAACCCGTCATGATTTGGAAATTGCAGAAGCCCATCTTTGGGCTGTTCAGTAATAGATCATTTTGGGACCGTGTTCGTATTTCTGAATACAAATATACGAAGAAAAATTATGCTTCACATGAAAAGTATTTCTAAAATATCAAATAATTATATATTTTGGCGAAATTGATCGAAAAAAGGCACATTTTTCTTTAAATTCGCGCGGCGAATTTAGAAAACCTTAGTCGGCTCAAAATTAAAAATTCAGTGGTGTAATGCGGCTTTATCTTTGTTGTATTTTTGTACCCATCACTAATCATATTCCATCTATGAGACACTTATTCGTTTTGCTTGGAATTAGTTGTATCCTTATTGCTTGCTCAAAAAAGGAAAGTAACCAACCAGCCGATCCAGTAATAAATCTTTTTAAGGCGCTGGATACCAAAGATTCTATGGGGATAATCAACGTCCTTTCTACAACCATAAAAGACAATATGTCAACCGGAGACACAACCGTAAGAGCAAGTCTAAATCTTAATAAAGGCGGACATGAATTCGTCAAAATCAAAAAGATCGTTATTGATAGTATATTCCCTAATTCAGCAAAAATATACGTAATTCAAACGTGGACACATGATACTACTACAAGAATTTACGATTCACTTTTTTTCTATGTGTTTAAGGAAGAAGGTCAATGGAAACTTGGTAGTTTGCGTGCTTCTCGCGACCGATAGTCCGGTGAGACGTCTTGGTTATTACCAAATTTAGTCACTAATTACCAAATCTCACAGGGTTAATAAAACAGCTCAATTTGAGAATTTACAGAGGAAATAACAGCCCTGCGCAAAAACGAAGATCGTTTACCGTGGAGCCGTTGACCGTTTTGCTGAGGTTTATTAAACCAACTCTATAACCGGCGTCAATAAATGATGATGCTCCTGAAGGAAATACATAATCTAATCCTGCACCACCTATAACTCCAAAATCTATTGTCGTTGTGATTGGAGTGGCATCAGGGAGGGATGTATAAAGTACATATCCTCTCTTATCTGAAGATAGCCAGCCTACAGTTATTCCCGAAAATAGGTAGGGACGGAAACTTGCGTCATTTAGAAGCCGTAGTTTTACCTCAAGGGGAATTTCAATGTAGGTATGATTTATCGAATAAAAAATTGGGAGCCCAGAAATTCCTCGGCCGCTAGACTCCATGCTGAACGTCTCATTTTTTTCGA
>PLXB01000008.1 GCA_003151215.1 Ignavibacteriota bacterium | reverse complement strand
ATTGAATGAAGCTATCGGCTGCCCGCCAAAAAATGTTCTTGCAACATTTGCTAATCTGACATGCCTTCCCGTTAATTTACTGACTGCCGCTGTATCGGATTCATTACAATGGCTTCTTGGCCCCGATAGTATTCCGGTCACCCTCAATCCCGGCGATACAATTCAATTTCATCTTACAGGCACGGGAAAATCAGCAGGGACATTCAAGAGCAATCTGCAATTGGTCATCAAATCGACCGCAGGCACGGCGGNNATACGGCGCTCTCGATGATAGATACCACACTTTTTTCACTTGGAGCATTTACACTGCCGGCTGTGCTCGCGCCGGATTCGGAGTGCATAGTTCCAATCAGAGCAAAGCCAAAATCGAAAGGCGCGTTCAGCGATGCTGCCTCCGTCACGCTCACATATCGCAATTTTAAGTTGGACACGTCGGTCGTGCTGAGCGAAACTGTCCCGCCCTCGATTGTTGCCGCCTCGTTCAGCGATACAGCGATGACCTTCGACACTGTCTCCGGTTGCCTATCGAAGCTCGACACGATTTACATGAAGAATATCGCCTGCGACTCCGAGCAAATCACGCTGGCGCAAATTGGAGTGTCCAGCGCGTTCAAGATATTGAGCAATGTTCTACATTCCTGGCTTGCACCCGGCGACAGCGTGGCTATTGTTGTCGAATTGCCCGGCTCGACTACCTCAGGAAATTTCACGGACGAACTCGACATCCTCTTGGACAATGGCACTTACAGAGAGGAATTTCCTATCAAGCTTTCGGGATCGGCTACGCATTTTGGCGCCGTCGTTATCTTCAGCGCGAATAAAATCGAGAGAGACAGCATCCCGCCTTGCACCATCTTCGATACGACTATAGTTACGACATATAGTTCTCCTTGCCCGGACAGCTTGCTGATTTCAGGACTGTTGTATTCGGGTAACGGGAACGTAACCGTTACGGCTTCTCCTGCTCTGCCTCATGCTTTGTATAACGGCGACACGCTGAAGTATATAGTTTCGTATTCGCCAAAAGCCAACGAAATTGTGAGCGGAAATATCGAAATTAAGGCCGTTGGTATCGACACAAATCTTGCGCTCCATTTCTCGGCAAGTTCGGGCGGCGTGGGGCAGCTTTCGATGAGCGCCGCGCGTTCTACACTTTCAGCGAAGTTTTGCGATGAAGATTCGGTTACGATCGAACTGCCNNACCGTGATCGATAGCCTCTATCTCCAATCGCTTTTTCCAAATCAAACGCAGTTTGTACTCGCGTCAATCAAACTTCCAATCACAATTCCGACCGAAAATTTCGTTCCGATAGAAGTATATTATTCCGGCGATGGAATTGGTGACGGTTCTGCAAGTATCCTTGCGCGAGAAATTGGAGGAAAGATAATCACACAATCTATTTCCGGATCGACGATACCCACTGCGTCCGCTCGCGTTGGAATTGCGCTCTCCCCACAATCTACATTAAATCCTGTCGCAGGAACGGTGACCACTCCATATCTATATTTTGCGGATGCTGTGNNAATGTCGCATTCAATGCGAATGTTCTGAAAGACTTAGTACCAATCGGTCAAAATGGATGGAGTGTGCAGGAATTATCATCAACTCAAAATGGTGTTTCGCTTGCCATCACTCGAAAATCTGCAACACAGATCAATGCCGGAGATGAGATTGCCAAGCTGCCTCTCGAAGCATTCATCTCGGATTCATTATCAACTCCAATCGCACTCACATCCCTCAACTTCTCGCCCGGCGACCCGAATTACGAGCGATGCACTCTCGCCGCCGCAATCGCTCCGCCAATGCTTAATGTCATGATCAACACCCAATGCGGCGACAGCGCACTCTGTGCATTCCTGCGCGGAGATAAAATAATTATCTCCTCAGTGCAAATAAAACCAAATCCATCAGGCAAGAATGGGGCAAGCGAATTGACTGTCTCCTTCATCTCCTCCGAGCAAGCTTTAGCCACAGCAACTATTTCCGATGTCCTTGGACGCACACGAGCAACTGCATCCGCAAACGTATTGGTTGGCTCCAACACCATCGCCCTACCTACCGCAAATCTTGATGAAGGAATTTATTATGTCGATCTTGCGGAAGAAAGAACTCATGTTATCAGGCGAGTTGTGGTTATTAAGAATAGGTGAAATGGCTTTTCAGGTATGACAACAATTTGTGAATATACTAAGATGGACTGTAGGTTCAGCCATTGGTGAAAGGGGCTTTCGTAATCGATTCGGAAGTACTTACGTAAGGGGTAAGAGGAGTGATGCAAATGCAAAGATTAACGAGTGGTATATACTTAAAAGAAACGTAAGAAGAAATAACTTCGAGAATGGTTCAGACTCTATTCTCCTTACCAATAATCCATAAAAAAACATTCCGGTTGCGAGCGTGAAAATTTCAAGTTTTAGAATACCTATTTTACTAGCGTGTTCATTTAGTGTGTGATATAAATATGTCAATATAAAATGAATGGTGAAAAAAAAGGTAAGAAACTTCGCGAACATCCTCATAATGAGTGAGGGCGACATCATAATTAACTTTCGAGGATTTGCAATAAACTTACCAATGACCATAATTTTATTTTTTAACATCTATAAAGTACTCATTGGTTCTAATCTCCTGCCGCTATTGTGCAGCTAACGCAGAAGCCATCAAACCACAACCTAAAGAATATAATATCCCCCCAATTTCTCCACCAATAGGTACAGCCCATAATCCATCCCACTCTATTGCCCCTAAAATAGCACCCATCCAGTCTGCCCAGAATGGATCGGTGACTTCTGCTAGTATTATTCTTGTNNCCAGATGACCAGTATGAGAGGCTATACCGTGATATTGCCGCTATTGCCTGGACAAAAACGAGATGGTAACCGGTAAGATGAAAAGGCGCCGAATCTTCAACAACCTCTATTGCATCGATCTTGGCGCTTAACGAAATCCCGCTTAATAGAATCGTATCAATTTTCAATACATAGTTGGAGGCAACGGACCCAAATTCTGAGTTCAGTAGTGCAAGGAGACTATCCTTATGAGTAAGTGCTTTGCGCGCGGTGTGAAGATAGTCACTCATAGAGTCAGATGGGTATCCCCAAATGCTGTCAACAAAATATATAGCGAGGGTGTCAGTACCGGGATAAAGCGTGTCATCAGCTTCACCAAGCTCCAAATTCGCCCCGAGGTATTGAAGACCCTGATTGTGTCTTAGACCTATGGTATCATAGGGATTGTTAGAATTAGCGAATCCAGACTGAGTCCAATCAGTTATCGTCGAAAAAAGATTTGTTTGCTTAGTTACTGGGATCGCTTGATTTGAACACCCATTGCCAAGAAATGCAGTCGCACACGAGATGGCAACGATCAACGCAGTACGCTTCGTGGTTCCATGAG
>PLXB01000195.1 GCA_003151215.1 Ignavibacteriota bacterium | reverse complement strand
TCGCGCCCCAATCGGCACCCTGTACGGTGTTTCAGGTTTTCAAATTCATTTTTCTTCACGCGATATTCATACACCGGGCGATAACCCCGATGTGCTTGTTGCCATGAATCCTGCTGCGCTGAAAGTGAATCTGCACGATCTGAAAAAAGGCGGCGTCATTATCCTGAATGAAAATGCCTTCGATGATAAGAATTTGAAACTTGCACATTACGATGTCAATCCACTGCTTGACGATACGCTTTCAGGATACACCGTTTATAAATTTCCTCTGACAAAAATTACGCTCGATGCCGTAAAGGATCTGAAGATGGGCACCAAGGAAGGCGCGCGTTCAAAGAATATGGTAGCGCTCGGACTTGTCTATTGGCTATATAACCGTCCGCTCGAGCCGACGATGGAATGGCTGAAGGCGAAATTCGGTAAAGACGAGCAGGTATATGAAGCAAACCTTCGTGCTCTGAAGGCCGGGTATTATCTTGGTGAAACAGCAGAGTTATTTTCTGCACGGTACGAAGTGAAGCCGGCATCATTTGCTCCCGGAAGATACCGCAACATCATGGGCAATGAAGCAACGGCGCTTGGTTTTGTTGCAGCTTCGGTGAAATCAGGACTTGGTCTTTTCCTCGGATCGTATCCGATCACGCCTGCTTCGGATATTTTGCATGAGCTTTCAAAGTATAAGAATTTCGGAGTGAAAACCTTTCAGGCTGAAGATGAGATCGCCGGTATTTGCTCGGCTATCGGTGCTTCNNTGGTCCGGGGCTTGCTCTGAAAGCAGAAGCATTAGGACTTGCCGTTATGACGGAGCTTCCGTTAGTTGTTATTGACGTTCAGCGCGGAGGTCCGTCAACCGGACTTCCGACAAAAACAGAGCAAGCCGATCTGATGCAGGCACTTTACGGGCGCAACGGCGAAAGTCCGGTTGCCGTGATCGCGGCGAAAAGTCCTGTCGATTGTTTCGATACGGCTTTCGAAGCTGTGAAGATCGCATTGAAGTATATGGTGCCTGTCATTATGCTTTCGGACGGATATATTGCTAATGGCTCTGAGCCTTGGCTTATACCTGACGTCGATGCGCTTCCGGAGATCAAAACGAAACTACGAAAAAAAGCGACAGAAGGGAAAGACTTCCTTCCGTATGAGCGCGATGAAGATAATGCCCGTCCGTGGGCAATTCCGGGAGTCGAAGGTCTGGAGCATCGCATCGGCGGGTTGGAAAAACAACATGAAACAGGTAATGTCAATTACGAGCCGCATAATCATGATTTCATGGTAAGGCTTCGTCAGCAAAAAGTAACGGGCATTCAGAAAGATGTTGCTCCGACAGAATTGCATGGAGCAAAAAAAGGAAAGTTACTTCTGTTGAGTTGGGGCGGGACATATGGGGCTGTTCTCGCCGCACAGGAACGTCTTGAATCAAAAGGGGTTTCGATGGCTCATCTTCGATGGCTCAATCCTCTTCCGCCCGATCTCGGAGATATTTTGAAGAACTATGAAAAGATCGTTATTCCTGANNGCGGGCAGCTGCGCCGAATCATACGGGATCAATTTTTAGTTGATGCCATTGGTATAAATAAGGTAGAGGGCCTGCCGTTTACTCCTCATGAAGTTGTTGCGAAAGTAGAGGATATTCTCGCTACAATGTAGTGCGCTAATTTAATTAAAATATAAGTTTATAGTATTTGATTAAGAATATACATGAATTGATCTTTTCGCTGTGCTCCCACGAATTTATGGGCTATGTGCCCATTACGGTCAATGGCAAATGATATGGGAATATAGGTGTCGCCTCCGTAGTTAAAATATGTTTTTGCCGGCGGATCAATGACGACCTGGAATTTCATATTACGGGTTTGGGCAAATAATTTTACTCGGTCAAAAATCGAAGAGCCGACGTCGACCGACACTGCAATTACTACTACATTTTGTTTCAGCGAATCGGAGATAGAATTCAGTGCCGTCATTTCCGAATCGCATGGCTCACACCACGTAGCCCAAAAATTGAGAAGGACGATCTTTCCGCGAAGGCTATCAAGGGATTGTAAGACTCCGAGAGAATCTTTCCAAACGATATCCGATTCCATACTGCCTGTGACCGTACTGCCTGCACCGTAAAGAGTGGAGATATTATTCTCGAATTGGGGATTGATGGAAGTACTTGTATCACCCGATGAATCCGATGGAGTCGGTGCACATCCGGCAATAATACCAAGAAGACTGAATATAGTTACGAGGATTCGCATATTATAAGTAAAGTACACTGCGGGAGAACAAGTTCCATTCTCAACCCTGAGGGACTGGGAATTTGTTATGATCTATGGGATTTGTTTTATTGATCCGAAAATCCCCATAACCGGGTAACTATCGTTCAAACAAAGGATTTACGCCCACCAGTTAAGATCGATCTCGGCAAATGGCTTATCGTCCTCAGAAACTTCTTTGAGATAATCGCGGTCTTTTTTCTCTTCCTTGGTATCTTTAAAAAGACGATCGGCGATATCGAGCAAATGCGTGAGCCTTTGGGAGTGGGAATTAAAACGCGTAGTCGAATAATCCGCCGCGCTTTCTGTTGTGATAAGGAATTGCCAATCGCTTGATTCAAGCAGCAATAATTCGCGCGCTGCCTGATCGAGAATCTCTGTCAGGAAGGCAGATCGATTTGCTTTTCGGTATTCTTCTATGGCAGCAAGAAAACGTTTTTCAAGGGAATAAATATCATTCCATGTCCATGCTACCTTTTGGTTAAGCCAGACATAATGACTGCCGCCTTCACCCCATGAGCCTTCCGGAAGTGCAATGATCTGATGACCGGAGGTATGATCGATTATTTCTGCGCAATTCGAGAGGATGATATCCGGATCGCGAGAAAGCTGTTCCAAAACTTTCTGCAAGAATCCGGGTCCCTCAAACCACCAATGTCCGAAAAGCTCGGTATCAAAAGGAGAACACACTACTCCGGGTTTTCCTGTCTTTGCCAAATGTTCACCGAGTGTCTGTTTTACAAGATGTACGAAATGCGCTGACTGCGCAAAAAGACGTGCATCGACAGAGTCGGGAGCATATTGTCCTTTAGCACCGATATCTACATTTTGTCCGGTAACTTTCCAATACCTGAGTCCGGAATTATGGTGTTTTTTGCTGAAATCCAGATAGTTCGGATCGCCGGGATAGCCGATATCACCTGACCAAACCTGCTCCGATGTTTTCCGGTCGCGCGAGAAGACGACGGGGATTTTGCCGGACAGATTGCGCGTCGTTGATTTCACTCCGTAAATATCGGCAAGCGAACGATCGTGTTTTTCTACGGTATTGAAAAGAAACTTCTGCCATTCCTGGGAGCCCATGTGCTTTTGATGCAGTGCATTCATGAGGGCATGGTAGGTAGGCAATGCTTTGCCGCCTTTGGTCAACGAACCTTCGACGACAAAATACTCCAGGCCGAATTCCGAAAGGATTTCCTCAATGCCTGCCCGTTCCTTGCGGAAATTTTCCAGCGTTCCGTTGCCGGATTGCGGTGACCACCAATACCTCGGACGGTATGCACATTCGGGAAGCCATATCCCCCGCGGCTTCCTTCCAAAATATTTTTCATGCGTTGCTATGGCAAGCTGGATCTGCGCGCGAATATTCCGGTCATCAAGGAGAAGAGGAAAATATCCATGCGTTGCTCCGCATGTCATGGCATCGAGCATTCCGGCATCGGATAGCTTTCGGAAAGCTCCGATCAGATCGCCTTCATAATCATGCCGGAAGCGGCGCTTGCAATCGGAATAAAATTTTTTCCAATACAGAGCAAGCGGAAGGAACTGTGATTCGCCATTGGTTGAAAATAATATATGATCGGCTTCGGCAAGCTTGATCTTCTCATCGCAATATGAGACGAATGTCGCTGCAAAATCGGGATCGGCAAGCTGCTCCAGAAGGATAGGGGAGAAATCCATCGAAATCTTCGCCTTGATGCCGCGCCGATGAAGCGATTCCAGTGAGGCGAGGATGGGCATATAGCATTCGCTTACCGCTTCAGAAAGCCAATCGGAGCCGAACGGCCATTTGCCGTGATGCAGCACATACGGTAGGTGCGTATGAAGAACGAATGTGAAATAGCCGAGCACTTTCGGGAAATGTAAAATTAAAAATAGAAAATTGAAGCTGTAAAACGAGGACAGAGGCGAAAACGTTGATTATTTTTTTATTACCGAAGGAGCATAGCATGTATGTTCTTCACTAAAATATACGCGGATGAATAAGGCAAACGCGGGGTTCGTCTGCCGAGATACGATATTATTGTCTGTCGTTTGGAACCGCATCTCGCTCCGTTTGCGTTTACTCACGCTCATATTCCTGAGTAGCTCAGTTGGTTNNTAGGTTCAAGTCCTACCTCAGGAGCCTATTCGAGTCAAAAGTCAAAACCTTTGTATTTTGACTTTTGACTTTTTATTTTGACTTCGCGTTAAAATGGAACTTCTCTCCTGATTTCAGCGATTTCACTAAGCTTTTTATACAGTGAGATAAATTTTTATTTTTCGGAGCAATTTCAGAGCGACAATATGGCAGTAATGAACAAGATGCGCGAAAAGATGACGGTAATTTTTGCCGGTCTTGCAGGCGCATTTCTTTTAATGATCATTTTCGAATGGGGCGCCCAAGGCGATTTTTTCAAAGGCAGCAGCAGAAAAGAGGGTGAGATCGGGAAAGTAAACGGCACTCCGATCATGAATAAGGATTACGATGACATGTTCCAGCAATTACGCCAGCAGAAGCTTCAGGAAACTAAAAAACCGACCCTCACCGAAGCCGAAGAGAATGAACTCCGTGATAAAGCCTGGGATCAGGTTATCGTCAGTAAGCTTATCGATCAAAAGATCGACGAATTCGGTATTAAGGTTACTGATGAGGAAGTGCGGGATGTCCTTTACTACAATCCGCCCGAATTTCTGAAACGCAGCTTTATCGATTCGACAGGTCGATTCGATCAGGCTTCTTACTTTCAAGCGCTTCGCGATCCGCGTAATGATACTACCGTTTCCAATGTGACCAAGCAACTCCGCGAAGAGTTACGCAAACAGAAGCTTTCAAGTTTGCTTACCAGCGGTATCCGTATCACCAGAGCGGACATGTGGGAACGGTATGAGAATACAAGCGCTAAAGCAACGGTCGAAATGATAAAGTTAAAGCCGGATAGAAGTCCGCGCGAATTTATTTCGAAAGTTACAGATGAGCAGATCAAAAAATATTACGATGAACATCCATTCCTTTATAAACGCGAAGAAGGCCGTAAAATAAAGTTTGTCGTATTCCGCGAAATTCCGACTCCGAAGGATTCGGCGATGATCATGGAGCGTGTTGAGGGGCTGAAAAGGAAATGGGAAGCTCTGCCTCTTAGTGCTTCTGATAGTGCCGTGAACGACCTTGCGCATGATTATAGTGATGCCGGGTATCAGCCGCCGCTCATGATGTCACCCAATATGTTCAGTCAATATGCAAATAGCGAAGAGATCGTTAATACGAAAGTAGGAAATGTTGTGATCGGCGTTGGTGCAGGGCAGATCAAA
>PLXB01000413.1 GCA_003151215.1 Ignavibacteriota bacterium | reverse complement strand
CTTGCTGATGATCCTGCTATTGCTGCAGTAGAAGTCACCTCGCCGGGCCTGAGTTTACTTGCAGGCTGGAGATACGGCTATTTAAATTGGATCGATACGAATAACGTTTTAACTAAAGGCGGGGCATCTACAATCGGCTGGAACCGGTCACGAAGGCTCGATACTCTTTATTCACAATATCTCATCCATAAATACGGAAGCGATGTCGGTATTAATAATGGATGGAGCGGTGGTGTCATTACAAACCCTCCGAATTTGCTCGGCAATGGAAGTTTCGAACAACTGGGATCAACTGCCTGGTCTTATAATTTACAGAACGGAGCGACAGGAGATAAATCAATTTTTTCGCCCGGAATTGATTCGCAATACTGCATGCTCCTCATCCTTGGAGAAATAAGTACAAATCCGAATTGGTATGACGCATACTTGACAAATACGACAGCGCGTCTTGGGCAAGATACACTCTATGAGCTTTCGTTCTATGCTAAGATCCATTTTGATCCTGTGAACCCCGTGCTTTCCCGATCCATCCTTGTCGAACTTGCTCAATATCAAAGTGGAATAGGATCATTTTCAACAACTCAAACGATCGATACGAGTTGGAAAAAATATTCTTATACGTTCAGATGTGCTTCAGGAGGATTGCAAATAATGTATCTTGGAGTCGGGCAGCAATTGGGCGATGTGATGTTTGACGGAGTTCAGATAAAAAGAAAACAGGAATTGGGGCTTATAACTCCGGAAAGCAGCACGTCATCGTCGATAGCCCGCATCGCATTCGGAGCGAGTGACTTGTTACCGCGCCAGCGTGTACGTGATTTGGCGCTATTTTATGATTCATTGCAAACCGATTATTTTACGGCAATGAAAAAATGTATTGCCGATACCATCAAATCTGCAGTGCTTGTAAATAGTTATACTGATGATTATTGGAGTACATTGCAAGATCATTATTCCAATCGAATCGGAGATTTTGCACAGGGACATGCTAATACCGATTATCCTTTCCAGCGTCCGNNTGGGTGATGCTTAATAATTCGATTCTCCGTGATGCAGGCAATTACACCATGGGATCTCTTGCTGCAGCGAGCATTGCCGGAAAACCCTTTATCGGCAGGTATATGAATCTTATGACAAATCAGTATGCCGCTGCTCAAATCTCTTTCTTTACTTCGTATGCTTCGCTTCAGGACTGGGACGGATTGTTCTTCGATACGTATGCCACATACTATGAAGATCTTTTTGCAAATGTTGCACGTTCGGGTAGTTGGTGGGATGTCGTCGGAAATCCAACATTATTGGTTCAAATNNTTCGCAATCAAAGAATACAATCTTCGCCGACAACCGATACCATTACTCATGTTTCTGATGACGTGTTGCTCGAAAGTGTCCCGGGACATTATAACGGCCCTTTCGGCGTAGAGGCTTCGTATCTCGATCCTAATATTGCAACGCAAGATCTCGTTCGGGAGAAATTCGATTCGCCTAATCATAAAGTTGCAGCCGAATATCCGTATTTAACAGATACTTCAACGAAAGTTTCCAGTACATCCGAACTTCGATGGAGCCAGACAGGGGGATACTTCATTGCAAATGCAAACGGGTTCAGTGCTGCATCAGGAATATTCGGTGCCGATACGGTAACGATAGGGAGTTTCCGTTTTCGCAGGTTGGATGACGGCGGTGATCTTCAGTCGATATTACTTTCGCAGCTTTCACCTTCGACGATGCTTTTAACTGCTGCAACTCGTTCCCAAAACTCACGGGAAGTTTGGCAATATCATGATTCGAGCATCGGAAATCACTGGGGAGTTGCTCCAACAATCATGAGCGCAGGAAAATTTGAATTCTTTATCAATTCCGATTCGAGCCGCCTTATCGCTCATCCTCTCGATTCGTCGGGAAATATAATGGTGATGAATATTGAAGGAATCAGGACGAGCGGAACAAATACGTTTAAAATTGCCATTGATCAATCGCTCATCAATAGCCCGTGGTTCTATATTGAAGCGACTAACGTAGCTGCCTCAGCGCCTCTTGCTAATTCAAGCGTATCGGATGTAAGTATCATTCCGAATCCTGCACAAAGTGAAGCACATATAAAGCTAACTCTTGCTTATTCGGGTGTTGTTCATATAATATTATTCGATGATCTCGGCAGGGAAGTATCCAATGTTGCAGATGGTGAACTCTACCAAGGTTCGTACGATCTTCCGCTCGATCCCCGTACGCTTCCGGCAGGGCATTATACGTTGAGAGTTGATTGCGGAGGTAAAGTGATGAGCAGAAATGTGAATGTGATCAGATAAGACATTATCCAAACTTCATGGCGCTCCTTACCTCTCGCATTGTTTTTTCTGCTTCATCACGAGCGCGGGTTTCCCCTTGCTCGATGATATGGAGAACGGCGGTTGGATCTTTCTCCAATTCAGTTCTCTTCTCGCGCTGAGCAGCAAAGGATTCATTTATTTTTTCCGTCACGCGTTTTTTACAGTCAACACAGCCGAGCGCGCCGCTTGAGCAGCCATCGTGAATCTGCTGTACTTCAAGCGGATTCCATTTCTCATGATAACCATAGACAAGGCATATCTCCGGTCGTCCGGGATCATTTCGGCGAACTTTTTGAGGATCAGTCACAGCCGATTTCATTTTCTTCCAGGTATCATCCGGCGTGTCGCTGAGTAAAATTGTGTTACCAATAGATTTTGACATCCGTTTGCCATCTGTTCCGGGCAGGCGTGGCGTTTCCGAAAGATAAGCACGAGGGATAGGAAAGACGGTACCATAGTGATTATTGAAATCACGTGCGAATTCGCGAGTTATTTCCACATGCGGTACCTGATCTTCGCCGACAGGCACAAGATCTCCTTTATAAAGAAGAATATCTGCTGCCTGAAGCACAGGGTAACCGAGATGCCCGTATGTCATACCTTCGCCGATTCCGAGATCACGCACTTGTTCTTTGACGGCAGGATTACGCTCAAGACGTGCTTTTGTAATGAGCATTGAAAAGATCAGAAAAAGCTCCGCATGTTCCTTCACCTTCGATTGCCGAAAGATCGGGGATTTTTCCGGATCGATTCCGAAAGCGATCCAATCCGTTGCCATATCGATCGAAAGCTGTGAAATATCCGAAGTATCGAGCTTCGTCGTCAGCACATGATAATCGGCTATGAGATGGTAGTTCTCTGCGATATTTTGGAGTTTCACCCATGGCTCCAGCGCTCCGGCAAAATGCCCGATATGTAGCTTGCCTGTCGGACGCATTCCTGAAAGAATACGCGGTTTCTTTTTGCCATAAACCTTTTCAAGTTCACCCTCGCGAATAATGGCGCTTGCTTTCTGCTCTTCTGACATACTTTTATATTTATTTATGCACTGTGTTAACGACAAAAAGTGGGAGATAAATTTCAAATAAGCTCTTAATGATATAGATTGCAATATTGGTAGGAATTCATTTAGCTCCTTAAAAAATTCCGTAAATTTGCGGCACGTAGTAGCATCAGGAGTATTTCCTAGAGAAAGCTCTAATTTCTATCATATATAAACCATCATTAATATGTCACGGTATTCTTTTGGAATTTTGTTGTTATTTCTCTCTATCATATTTGCAGCATCGGTTATAGCACAGCCGGTTAAGCGTCTGCTCGGATCACAAGGATTTGATCTCGATGATAATGCACACCACCATATTTTTATCACCGATAATAATGGCGGTATTGGTATTGATTCAACGGGTCATGTCACTCTTGGCTTTCCAAATTCCTGCTCCATCCTTGATATTTCATCAACGACACACGGAGTTCTTATTCCGAGGTTGACGACGGCTCAGGAAATGGGCGTATGCGGTGGAACGCCTCCCGAAGGTATGCTCATGTATAATACGACAACTCATACTTTTGATGTCTATAACGGCTCGTCATGGGGAGGTAGCTGGATCACAACAGGAAATACCGGTAATACGATTGATAATACGAATAATTTACTTGGTACTACAGCAGCATCTCCTGTTAAACCGATCAATATTGTCATAGGCGGTAACCGGATCGTTCGCTATGAAACCAACAACTGCATTACCGGTGGTTTTGCAGGTAATAGCATTTCGGGCAGTTCGAATTTCGGAGTTATCGCCGGAGGTGGTTCATTAGGGTTTGTAAATACTATCACGGCCGGTGACTATGGCACTATTGGTGGTGGAGGAAACAATATCGTATCGGCTCAAACAGGTACTATTGCCGGTGGCGGTTATAATCAAGTACTTAACTTGCGCGGAACCGTTGGCGGAGGAGCCGGTAATACCGCTTCGGGACAAGGTTCATTTATTGGCGGAGGAGAGAATGGTACTGCACTCGGAGCAAATAACACGGCATTTGGCGCTGAATCTGCAATACTTGGCGGCCAAAATAACAATGCAAACGGTAATTTTTCTTCGATCGCAGGTGGCTCCGGACTGACACTTGGCATGAATAGCTTCGGATATAATACGTCAGACGCTTCTGCTAATCCATCGGCGAATACAAACATTGCCTATTTTGGTAATGTCAACATGTGGCTTGGCAATACAAATGGAGTTGCTCAGCAGCTTCGATTTTACGGACCGAACGTTAGTACGACATATTCCGGGTCTCTTTTCACATCATTCCAGGCATCATCAAGTATCACCGGAACAACACAATATGCGCTCCCGACTGATTACGGATCAGGGCTGCCTCCGAACGTTCCCCCTTATGTCTTAGCTGATATAACTGCAGCGGGTACTCCGCGCCAGTTATCTTGGCAAAGTGTTAATTCACTGGGGTGGTCTCTTGGCGGCAATAGCGGAACCAGTCCGGCAACGAATTTTCTCGGTACGACAGATAATGTTGATTTCGTCATTCGGACGCAGAGTAATGTCCGCGCGACATTCGCCGGAACGCCTTCAGCGGTTACTCCGATGCTTGCTTTGCAGAATACAACACCTGGAATTCAGGGAGTACGAATTAATGGATCAATCGATGCTGTGACTGGCAATACGCTTGCCGGTAATCCCGGAGTGTGGGATCTCGTTGTCGATGGAGATGAAGTTGTAACAGGAGTTCTTAAAACCGGAGGCAGTATGTGGTTTGATGGCAATAGCCCAACACATTCAATTACTGCAGATAAACCACTGAGTATCACGACGACGACCAATGATTCGATCATGTTCGGAACGAACGGTTCGACGAAAGTCACGATCGCTTCGAATGGCTTTGTCGGAATCGGAACAATGAATCCCCAGTCACCTCTGCATATTTCGGGGTCCCCTGCAGTAGCAACGAACAAAGATGCAACGGGATATTTTTACATTCCTGACCCTGCGAATCACGTCCTGACAGTTGAAAATAATCAGACAAACGGCCAGGGTAATGGAATTGCAATCGTGATCCATAATCCTGCAAGTTCTAATCCAATCACCGACGGGCAGTTTAATAACGAAGGGTCGAATTATCTGACTTTCTATAATGACAACGGGGATCATAATCATATTAAAGGACGAGTCGAAGGGTTCTCCTATCAGAATTTCAATGACATGGTTGCCGCTATGGCAAGTGTTGAAAATACTATTGCAACCGATCTCTTGAACCCATTTTCCTGGCTGACCTTCAATGTCGGCTTTGATACACATTTCATGGATAACACATTTGATACCCATTTTATGGATAATTCCTTCAATTCACATTTCCTCGACAATATTTTCTCTACTCCGTCGTTAGGATTATGTGATTTGTATATTCCTCTTCCGGATGGTATTCCGAATGTGGATTTAGGAAATATCCTGCCTTGCTCGGTAAACTTAGGTATTGATTTAACACAGATACAATCCCCGATTTGTTTTTCCTGTATTTCATCACCGATAAATTTTGGTAATATTCAACCGCCGCTAACGAACCTGACCAATCCGGTTTCTTTGAATACATCGATCATTACAAACCTACTTGATCAGATCAAGGCGTTACCCTACAAACAGAAGATCATTGATATCGTATCGAACGGACCGAAAGCAGCAGTCGTCAAAGCAGCTGCAACATATGCAATGGCATTTTTTGCCGGCGGCGTAACGTATGAATCAGGTTCGGGCGATTATGCCGAATGGCTGGAGCGTGCCGATCACAATGAGAATATTGCCATAGGTGATGTCGTTGGAGTAATGGGTGGAAAGATCTCAAAAAATACTAATGCCACAAGTCAGTTTATGGTTGCATCCTGGAAGCCTTGTGTATTGGGTAATATGCCGGATGAAGGCAAGGAGCAGTTCTTCAATAAAGTTGCGTTTATGGGGCAGGTTCCGGTGAGACTTTATGGTCCGGTGAAAAAAGGCGATTATATTGTGCCAAGCGGGCGTAACGACGGTTTTGCCAGAGCTATTCCTGCAGAAAGCATTAATGCCAGTGACCTTGATAAAGTCCTTGGGGTTGCATGGCAGGATGATGAGAAGGAAGGACCCACGATGGTGAAGATCGCCGTTGGTCTGAAACCGCATGAAATGGTAAAAGTCATTCAGGATCAGGCACAGAAGATCGAAGATTTGCAGGAAAAAGTTTTGGAAATTGATGAGTTAAAGGCAGAGGTTGCACAGATCAAATCTCAGATGCACCCTGTACATAGTGCAAAGTACTCAAAAAAGAAAGCAAAACATTCTACTATGCTTTCATCCAGGTAATTTGTTGTCGCTGAATGAAACCCCGTATCCCGCGGGGTTTCATTTCTTATTTCAATTCCTCACTTAATAGTTCTTCGCGGCAGATGAGGATCAAGGAGCCTTTTTCAGACGGGTAATAATCTTCTCGTTTAATCAATCCAAATCCGGGTGACCACCATGATAGGTTTTGCAAATGCAGCCTTTGAGTAGTGATACCTCGTGCCTCACGACGGTACTTCATGCAGGTAAAAGTGCCGGCAGGGACAGTCACCTTCTCATCTTTTGCTAAGATCTCCCACGTACCGATGACGGTATCCGGGGGATTTTCATTAGTAATTTTTGTGTATGATGGGAATGTCTCGCCTACTGATCCGGGATATTTCGCTTCCAATGCCGGTCCGGTTTTAGTCACCGCTCCGTTACTCAGCCAATACCCGTCTGATCTGTTGACTAGATACTGATTGGTATTTGTCACATAAAAGGTCTCATCCCCTAATACTTGGGTGCCGAGAATTTTCACAGTATCGATTTTCGTCAGGTATTGCTTTCCCGTCTGAAGATCAAAATATTCTTTCTTTGATATAAACGTATTACCGACTTTCAGCGGGAATACCTGAGTAGAATCTGCAGAGCCTAATTTTATGAGAGAATGAGAACTACCGCAGCCGGCGACACCAAGTGCGATAAGAAAAAGTACTGTGTGTTTAATCTCCATTGAAAAAATAGAAAAATCGGAGCAAGCACTACGTATATCGAACTTCTATAGTTTCCGGGATTGGATAGATGCCGGAATGCAGAGCCCATTGAGTGAACAGAGATCAGACCTTTTTTAGCAACCGCGACGTTTGCGTATTTTTGTTGATCATTATGCTGACAGTATAAATAACTAACGCAAACAATGAGAAAAACTCTTTTTTTCGTTTTTACCGGGCTATGCCTAACAGTTGCTTCCCTTACTCAGCAAAAAGAATGGATAGATTTGCTTTCGGCAACCAACAACTTCATGCAGCAGCATCTATGGAATGCTAATACCCAAAACTTCGTACGCCGAGTTGATCAGCCGAATACTCCAGGCAGTGATGCCTGGGGGATCACTATAGAACTCGATGCCCGAGCCTATATGGTAGATTGTGGAATGATAAAGCCTGCCGAATTAAAAGAATATTTCATGTTTTCTTCATCTCTTTACGAGAGGACTAGTGGAAATCTCGGAGCCCGCATACTGGCTAGGCAAGGCAAGCAGATCTATATTGGCGGAGATGATGAACTCCAGTGGTGTGCAGCGCTCATGCATTGTTTTACCGCTACGCATGATAGCGATTATTTCATCGCGGCAACATGGTCATTCAAAGCTCTTGCCGATATGGGTTTTTGGCAGGATGGCACTTCGAAAGGATGGTCATGGAATTCTAACGACAAACGTCCGAATGGAGTAAGCACGGCCTATGGCGCGCTTTCCGCTGCAAGACTTTATGCAGCAACAAAGGATGATCTCTACAGACAATGGGCAGCAGCTTCATTAAATGCATTGAATACTCCTCAAGTGGGCTTTTTCCCTCGTGATATGATGGTTGCTGCCAATGCTGCAATGATTCTCTATCAAGTTACAAACAATACTGTATTCAAATCGAGAGCAATGGAATTGGAAGAAATGGCTGCAAAGAGCGGCCTTGCGCTTTTACTTCATGAAGGTTCCGGTGAAAGAAATCCTACCGATATTGGCGAT
>PLXB01000499.1:256-2708 GCA_003151215.1 Ignavibacteriota bacterium | reverse complement strand
GGGGAGACACTAAAGGTGTTAACAGCATGGATCCGCTTCATCCTTGTGCGGGCCACATGGTAACCCATTCTGACTTCGGTGTTGATTCAATCGGATATGTTTGCACCGGTGATTACCGGGTGTTTCTCAATACTGTCGATCCATACTCGAATGCACAGGTGAACTTGAGTCATGGATTCTCGGTCACGGCTACCGAAGTAGTTTTACTTGCTGGTGTGCCGAATTTTATGGTTGAAGTTACACCTATTGGATTCGGTGGTCCAGCTAATTCATTTGATATCTTCCTTGTCACCCCAGGCAATGTCCCTATTGACGGCGAAGTCATGTTTCAAGTATTTGGGAGACAATGAAAATAGCCATTAGCCTTCCGAAGATCAGAACGGCATTTTTTGCCGTTCTGATCTTCGTTTTTTTGTTTCCAAATATAAAAGATATTTATGCTCAATGGCAGCCAATTGCAAAATTTAACGGATTCATTACCTGCATCTATTCGATCGACAACGACTCGGTAATTTTTGTTGGAGCTGGGGATAATTTATGGAGATCTTCTGACTTTGGCAAATCTTGGATTCCGCTTGGGCTTCAAGGCGTCAGTTCTATTCAATTCAAGGATGGCTTGCACGGATGGCTTACACAACTTCTTGTAAGTGTTCGCAACAATCAATATGTAGGAACTCCAAATACCGTTCTCCGCACATCTGATGCTGGATTAACATGGGCATCCGTTTACCCAGACAGCGCATTACCGAACAGTATATTATATCAGCCAGCTTCACAAAAGCTTTTTTTATTACAATGGGATAAGTTTCCATCTGCGGTCTCTACGGACGACGGTAATACTTGGCAAAACATTGCGCCTTATAACCTGAACAGAAATGGCATGACGTTCACAAACGATCATCACGGTGTTATTACAATGGTGAATAATGCTACTGTTATAAATGGTAAGATAGTTCAGGACGATACTGTGCTCGTAACCGACGATGATGGGCTAACATGGAAAGAGTCGGTTATGGGTCAGGAAACTTGGCAGCCCGTCGCAATTCCAGGTACTGATACCGTCATTGCATTTGGGGAGAACCCTCGTGGTGGCGGAGATTGGCCCTTGGCATGGACGGTGAATCGCTCGACAGATGGCGGTTACACATGGGTTCAGCCGAAGACAGAACCAAATTTCTTTAACACCGGCGATAATCTATGGTGCGATTGTGGATCTGTTATTGTGACTCAGAGCTCTTACTATTGGGATTCGAATTCAAAGCCAATGGGTATTGTGATTTCGACAGATATTGGGGATACGTGGGCTAGCATTGGTGGCCCAACGCATTGGGCGGTGGATACTCGCTTTTTTTATTCAGGGCAATACATTTATGCTGGCGACTCAAACAGCGACCCTACGACTCTTTGGCGTTACGCCGTTCATCATTATCCCACAATCACCTATCCTGCAAATTTGCAAACGTGCTCGCATATAGATACGTCGTTTCACATTTCGTTTAGTAATACATGCTTTGGTATTCCGGCTTCGTTAGATAGCTTTGCACTTTCTGGCTCTCCGGCATTTTCACTTCAGCCGCTTGCTACTCCTCACACTCTTGCTAACGAGGAGGACATTGCTCTGCATTACAATCCCATTCCGAGCGCAAGAGACACGGCCTTGCTTCATCTTTATTTCAATCAGCATGGGGATAGGAAGGATACGATTCTCCAATTCACAGGCGCAGGCCCTCAGCCGGATTATGTGTCGCTTCGTTGCGTCTTATCTGCATCACACGCAGCCGCAGGCAAAACATTCAGCGTCGATATTTTTCCCGATCAATCCATAAATAATGCTGGTCTCGATACAATTTCGTTCTCGCTCAATTACACGAACGATCTGCTAAATTTCGTTCCAACGGGTTCTTCTTCTATCGGACAAATCTCAGTGCAAAATGGCGAAGCGTCTATTCCAATTTCGATAATCGGAAACAATCTCACTCTCGATCCAACAAAACCGATTGTAACGCTGACATTCGAAGCAATGCTATCAGATACGCTGCATACCACGCTCGCGATTTCGGAACCGAAAGCAAATCCAAGCCATAAATCCTACGGCGAGTGTGTGCTTTCTCTCACTGCCGATTCTACCCCATTCAATCTCGATCTCGTTTGCGGGGACAGCCTCATCCTCGCTGCCATGCAAGGCGCGCCGCCGTTTTCTATCGTCAGTATTCAGCCCAATCCAGCGTCATCGAGCATAGAGGTAAATCTTAGCAAGTTATCGCCTGTTGCCTATTCCCTTTTCGACGCGTTGGGACACTCAGTTTTGTCCGGCACGGACACGCCACAGAAATTGGATGTAACTTTTCTGCCCAGCGGGGGTTATTATATCAGATTAAACTCCAATGGCTATGTGCAAACACGAAAAATCGAAATCAAACGATGAAGTTAGTTCCACCTCACCCATGTCGAG
>PLXB01000499.1:0-231 GCA_003151215.1 Ignavibacteriota bacterium | reverse complement strand
GGTATTATCATCTTCTGCTTGTTGCATCTGATACTCTGTCGCTCGCCAATCCAAACAAGTTACTTCGCGGCGTTTTCGCTTCGTATCTATCCGGCATGAGCGCCAAAGTCTATCTCGACAGCGTTCACCTATACGGTCACCGCCTCAACTGCGATTGCGCCGTCGAATCTGTTCTCGGAGTAAACTCCTTCTCTCTGTCGGCCCCTGCCCTCGACAGCGTCGAAATAGATT
>PLXB01000493.1 GCA_003151215.1 Ignavibacteriota bacterium | reverse complement strand
CGATTATTGAGTTTGTATTCTCCCGATTGTCGGCATAGTTGTTGCACCGAATTATTGTTTGTTCACGAATAGCTTCACCGTAGGAAGCAAAACCGAGCACATGCCGGATTACTCCACAAATGATTCAGCCGTTGGTGATAGGTTATCCGGGTTACAATAAATTAATTAAATACTCCAATGAAGACCAAGTCCATATCCGTTTTAATAGCAATAATACTCTCTGTTAGCATCTTACCGAGTCATATCCATTGTAAGACATTGCCGAAAAAGCTAACTGCTTTTGCGCAAGATCCACTCTTTAATGCCTTTGCAGGCCTTGACTTGCCGAATGAGATACGAATTGATGGTGGTCGCGCTGTTGATGTAAAAGNNCCAGCTTATTGATTCGCAATGGTTTTGGCATTATGAAGCTGAACGGTCATTTGTCGGACAAATCTACACTGTTTCTTTTCAAGTTACAGCTAACCGAGGTGCTGCTTCAAAAGCTGTCTATCGTAATTCTTTCACAGTGAATGTCCATGATCTCGTACCGCTATCACAAGAGATGTTTTACCCAAGTGACGAAGATCAGGCTACACCGTTCACAAAGGAAATATTTAGAATCAATGCTAAATATAAGGACTTAGATGGGTACTACCGGATTCTACTCACCGCCGATGGAAAGCCGTATAAAACCATCAACGAGCCTTTAGCAGAGATTATCCCGACATTCCTGCAAGATGAGGGAAAGCGGCTTGGGATAAGCATTCTTTACCGCTCCTTTCAGTCGAAGGATTATGTTGTGCTTAATTCAACGATTGCCACAATCCAAGCTCCTCCTCTCTCTATATCTGCTCCTGTCAAGATACATGCGGGTGAGGAATTTAGGATTCGTGTATTTTATGGGATCGAGGGTAACTACTCGCTTCCGGAAACATCTTACCTCGAAGTAAAATCGGACGGCTTCTTCATGCCTAAAGCATTAAATATTCCTGAGAGCAAGAGGAAAGGCTTGGGAGTATTTCAGGAGGTGGATTTAAGTTCTTTACGATATGATTCACTTCTCAAGGATCATGCTCCAACCGGCAGACGAACCTTTGAATTCGTTTTGAAGCCTACGGATAAAATGCAACCGGCAAAATCAAAATCCGGAGAACTTATTAAGGTCACATTTATTGATCCGGTCACCGATCGGATAGTAGAAAAAACCTTTGTTATTCAGGCCGAAAGTTGAGTTCCGCGAATTCGATCTGACGAAGAACGTCAACTATCCCCGCCAGCGATGACGGGGATTTTTTTAGAATTGTTTTGGGTGTGTAATAAGAATTAATACCTGACGATAGAAACGACTACCTGCTCAGTAAATGTACCCCCCGGCATCAAAAAAAACAATCCTTTTTTCTATAAAATCTGACTTTTCTCAGAATGTGAAGTGCATAGAAGCTGACTATAATGGGAGGTATAATAACCCGGTTCTNNGGGACCTTGGTTTGAACTATCAGAATACGCAGTGTTTTTACTTCCGATAATTGAACGTTATCGGAAGTAAACCATTTTAGTTTTTGGTAGCTTTACGTTTTGTCTTTGAGGTGTGCGCCTTGTTTGCGATCCTATGGATGAACTCTGCAATACTTAAACCCTCAGCTATGGCTAACGCTTTTATTTTGTCCCGGTCTTCTTTATATACATTCATCATTGCAAAGAATGTCTTCCTTTTCTTAGGTCCCTGTTTATTTGATTGCATAGTGTAATATACACAATTACTTCTCATTCAGTTCCTCAACTCAAGCATTATTGATGTTTAAGAACGCTATGGTGTATTATACACTTTGGCATAATTTTGGAATATTCTCTTTATCGTTCACAAGCTAATTCATAGAAAGGGTACAACACCATGAAAAAACAATTTAGTAAAGAAGAGAAGAGCGCATATTTCACGGGACTCCGCAGCCAGTGGAACGCAGCCAAGTCGATCAGCGAGGATGAGAAGCAACAAGCGGCGGCAGTTATGCTTGTGCATGGATTCAATGTTTCAGCCATCGGCTACTACTTCGTAGCTGCACAAATGAAAGCGCAAGGATTGGAGGGGATTCCGTATGTCGATGCCCGTACTTTCCAAGGCTGGAAGGAAAGCGGATTCCATGTCCGCAAAGGTGAACATTCTACACTCTGCGGCATTACCTGGATCAAAGCAATAACAGAAGGCGAATCCACTGAGCCGGACTCCGAGGGAAAAGGATTTGTATTTCCGAAAGAATACCATCTTTTCCATCGCTCACAAGTTGAACCTATACAATAAGAGATTAAAGACGGGCAAGGGGAAAGCCGAAGGTTCGAATCCTTCCCCGTCTTCTCTTTCACTAAATACATACGCTAATGGATAACACTTCAAAGTTCATTTTACAACTGCAAACTTCACCCTATTATTTAGTCATAGCAATGACAATTCAATTCAGAAACAATTTACACGATTCGAACAGCCCGAAATGTCCGGAAGGGTATGAGCCGGTTTCCATCGTTCACGCGATTATGCCATGCCAGCCGGATTCTTATTATGAAACGATCGATCATTACCGCGTTCGTGAATACGTCCGTGACCGTTTAGCAATGAAGGTGTTTTGCGGAACCACTGCCATGACTCACATCAGCCGGTTCGGATACGATGCAGTCCTATTCAAGAGAAAGGAAGGCGTTTACATCGCTCCGTTATGGCAGAATAAAGAGGAAAGCCGAAAGACATTCCGGGCGCTTGTAACCAATCCACTAAACTAATCCCCTAACTCCGCAGCCAGAGCGAAGCCGGTTCATCGCCGGAGCGGAGTTCTTTCACTCTCTAAAAGAGGCAAGAAAATGGAAACAATTCAAGAAATAAAACCCGCCATTTATGTAGGCACTTATAAAAAGTACAATGAAGGAAGCATCGCCGGAAAATGGCTCGATCTTTCCGAGTTCGATGATTACGACTCATTCGTAGTAACGTGCGAGGAGTTACACCGGGACGAATCAGATCCCGAATTCATGATCCAGGACTTCGAAGGATTTCCAAAAGCATTCTACTCCGAAAGTGGACTACCTACCGAAGCCGTATTCGATGGAATCCGGCATTATTTCAACGAACTAACTGCCGAGCAGCAGGAAGCATTCGATCAATATTGTGAATATAATCTGACAGGAAAGATGTCCGGCGAAATTGATTTCGAGGAAATGTTCTCCGATTTCGAAGAGACATTTCAGGGCGAGTATGACAGCCCGAAAGCCTATGCCGAGCAGTACATTGAAGATTGCTACTCCTCAGAATTGGAAGCTCTACCTCTGGTCATTTCCGGTAACATCGAGTTCGAATCAATAGCAGAGGAATTCAGGATCTCCGGTGACATCTACTACTGCCGGAAAGACGGGAGCACCTTCGTTTTTCGGAGTTGCTAATCAATAAACCAATAATGGAGAACCAAGTAATGATAATAAAACCCTTACCCAGACATATCAAATATCTTCGCGAAAGAGCGAAGGAATTTGGAGGCACGATCAGAGTTTACGAAAAGCACATATCGCTTTCAAATGTGAACGGCGACTTAGTCGGATACTTCTTCTCAGAAGAAGATGATTCAGCAACGTTTCTGAAATTTCAACGCTACGAACCAAGAAAGGGAAAACAATGAAAAAGGAACTGCGTGAAGCGGTAGTGGAACTGGCAGAATCTTATATTAGGGGCGATAAAGAAGATGTTAGCCGGATTCTCCGCACTCAAATAACAAAAGCGGATTGTATTGCCCTGTCCTTTGCCGTTTTAATAAGGCTTAATTTGG
>PLXB01000259.1 GCA_003151215.1 Ignavibacteriota bacterium | reverse complement strand
CGAAGGCAAGATCGTTGGCATTAAACGTGCCGGCATTTATATCTTTTTGAATTGTTGATTTCTGCAATGCACCGTTATCAAGAACCGTAAGGCTGACTCCAAAACGGTAACGCTCACTAATCGGAAGTACTGCACCGATAAAATTATGGCTGATTCCTGCAAACCAAGCAGTATAGGTTGCCGAAACATTCACGCCTTTCAATCGGGCAATACCTGCAGGATTCCAATAAAGAGCGGAAATATCATCGGCCAAAGCGCTGAACGCCCCGCCCATTCCGGCGGCACGGGCTCCGACACCTATCGTTTCGAAAAGGGAGCCGCTTGATCCGACATTATTAAAATTCGGTGCTGTCGTCGAAACTGTCGTTCCTTGAGCAAAAGCAGCCGATGAGAGGAGCATAAAAGATAGAACAAAGAATAGAAACCGACACACTTGTAAAACTTTCATGGTAATAACGTGAGATGAAAAATTAAGCATACTTCGAATATTTCTCTCTATCAATAACAATTTTAAAATGCTTACTTATGACAATAACCCGTTCCTTTTCTATGAGCGGGCGTCGCAACATTTTTAGTGTACTAAACGGTACCCACCAACGACAACTGCGAACTTTGTTACCATCTCGCCGAGTACAGTAACTCCGTCCTTCGGATCTTTCGCGATCACGCGAGCAATAAATACCTGAGATCCAACTCGCTGCTTGCCTTCAGATAACAGATTCCATATCTCGACATTATAGCGATCAGCCAGAATAACGCTGCCATTACTTGCCAAAGAGTCGGTTCCATTGGCAGTCTGAACAAGTCCTACATGCTCAATTGTCTTTACCAGTTGACCGGCAAGGTTGTAAATCTCGATCGTTGCTCTCGGTGGAAGACGGGTAAAAAAGAGTTTGGCATTATCGGTAGATGTTTGTCCGATATTATCCACAAAATACGGATTTGGAACAACCTGTACTTCATCGAGTAATTTCGATTGTTGATACAGAGCATTATCCGCAAAATTAAGTTTCGATGTATAAATAACAAACTCCGCTCCGGGGAACGGCAAACCCCTCACAAGTCCCGTAAAACTCACAGTGATCTTATCGCCAGGCTGGAAATCATTGGCGAAAGGACCAGAATAAGACGCAGTGTCACCGGCGTTTTGAGCAGTTGAGATTCCCGGAAAATTAAAAATGAGTTCAGCGCCTCCTAAGCGAAACCTGTGAACGGTTTCCAAAAATTCACCGCTATTTTGATATCCGGGTAATCCGTGAGTAAAATAAAATCGGCCTGTTGTACTTGTCAGAGGTGTGGCAGTGCTTGGATCACCGTCAGTTGTCTCAGCAAAATGGAATGCATCGATAGCGAATTTTCCTGCAAGCGGTACGATCATTGTATCGGGATTCGTATAATCAGGAAAAACATTCGGCGGCTGGGAAATGACCTTGTTATAATAACGGGCATCATTCTCCACGGCAACGTCATTCCTGTTTCCCGGTCTGATAACGCTTAGCTGCTGATTACAATGCGAGGTAGCGATAACCGTTACCGGCAATGCCATCGGATGGAAATCGGCTGCTGTATTAGGATCCTTAATATTATCGAGTAAATAGACACCTTTAGTGCTATCAAATTGATATTCGCTCCATGTCGTATCCTGACCAAAGTCTATCTCATAGCTTGAGACTCCAAGTGCGCCCTGGAATGATGGAATAGTCAGACTGTCGGGAATATCGGCATAAGAAAAGGTTGTATTCACAGGAGCCCTGCTTGTCCTTCCCGAAATTCCGACAATCCCCGGCGTACCCTTATTATTTGAATTGAAAGTTATGCTGTTCAAACGATAAGGCTCTATCAACTGCTGATAATCATAATCGACAAGTAAGTCGAACGCCTGCTCTATAGTTTGGTTAGGTTGGAATGTGCTATTATTCGTAGAAAATCTCCCTACGATATTGGAATCGGGAGATGCCGTCATGCCGATAACCTGCTGCACTATACCGGAAAGGAAACTATATGGAGTAAGCACCGGCGATGCACTCGGATTAAAGAGCTTGTCGTATGTAAGTTCCTTGCCCTGTCTCGTATCACGTACATCGACATACATACTTAGCGTACTTAAGTTCAGGTTACGGTCAGGAACTGCTTCTGTCCACCTCGGCTGGAAAGATACGCTGATCGTATCGTTCGTATAAAGCTGCAGGAATTTACCTGTATCCTGAATATCAACAGTGACAGATGTTCCTTTTGTCGCATGATAGCCGGTTGTAGCCGTCAAAGAACCATTGACACAGCTGGAATCACCTGCTATTGTATTCGGAAGATCGGGAAATNNGGGAAATATCGGCCTGCATGGAATACCGACGGCAAAATTCTTACCATTGACAACTGCAGTTGTCAGAGGCCCGACATTATTAACGGAATCGAACTCATCGGTTGCAAGTATGAAGTAATAATATTGTACTCCGTTAAAAAGACCTTCATTCCCGGTAAGAACTCCGTCACCATTGTCATCACCATAATCAAGGAATGAATGCGGTATCTTATTCGGAACAGAGTTAATTCGTGTGTACTGAAACCCTGTGAAAGTCTTGACAATAAATGTAGATCCATTTTTCAGGATCAAGGTTTGCGTACTAAAGAGGCTATCCTGACGGAAATTATAGAGCGACCACGATCCTAAATGAACGGTCGGATTAACACCGGTAGGACGAATCGTAGAATCGTGATCCGAACGTGTTGTCCGGTAAAGATCGTACGTATTGAACGCCAATGTCTTCGCGCTCAGAGGATCCTTTGAGCTATCGGCAGTATTATCCCATGAAACAAGCACTGCGCGATCAAGGCATTGCGTCGTAAGATTCGGAAGATCAGGCGGAACAGGTGTTATAAAATGCTTCACCGTTACCGAACATGCAGTGTTCGAATCCGCCGGCTTGTAGGTTCCTGTCGTATCTACGAAAACCTGATGGGCGAAGGCGATAAGCTTGACTACAGAATCCTGATTGAGCTTCACCGTCGTTGTGCTGGGACGGGCAATGCCGATTCCTACGGTTGTTTCAACCGATGTTCCCGGAGCAAGCGTAAAAGGACCTGTTGCGAAGAGCAAACGCATATCGGCAACAATGCTGATATCATGATCGAGCGCTCCGCTTGCCAAAAAATCGTATCGCAGGTCGGGTGTGGGGGGGTCATTGCTGATCGTCCACTGCTTAAATGTTTTCAAACCGAGCTGCTGCGCACCGTTACAATATCCTCCTACTGCTGCGCTATCGGAAATATCAATAATATTGCCATTCGAGGCGGTAACGGGACTTTCAAGGAATGTAAATCCGATACAACCATATTCTCCCGGCGGAACAGCCGTAGATTCAGTTTTCGACCATTGACGAGCCATATTTAACGCTTCAGGATTACTATGGTAGGGAGAACTCGGCGGGAAAAAACTTTGACAATCCAACGTATCCTGATGAGATAAACCGAAATACGAATTAATATCATTTTGAGCGGCTGCACCGCCTACGCCAAGATCCGGATCAAAAGCAGGAGATACAAAGCAATCGAATAATGTGTCACCCGGGCCGGTACCAAGATTCGATGCATTCGTTACTTTCCGGCGTATAAACATCATATCGCGGTATTTTCCAAAACTCCAGCTATAGATCACTTCCGTGACATTCAGATTGAACGGATATCCACTTCCTGCTTTATACTCCGGATTTGCAGAGACATCGGCATCGGAATACACATTCACAATATCTTCCTGGGAAAGCATTGCAGGCTTCGGGATTTTTCCGTTGGGCAATGGCTTATTAGTACTTGCAAGAGCAGCAAGACTACTCCGAGTACTTTCGTCATCAATATAGTCTCCAAAATAATAATTTCGGTTTAATGTCTTCGTCGATGAAGTATCCCATATCGGCCAATGCGAGTTCGGTGGAGGGGCAGCAATGTTCACTCCGCCGGTCCAACTGCCATCGGTCTTACTATATCGCGGACTTACATAAGAGATATATTCCCCTGAAGTTGAAGTAGATCCGATCTGGCCTTCGGTAAACCATCCGGCGCCGGAATTCGGGTTATAGCCGAGTTCGCAAAGTTTACGTTTCGAGCCGGAAATATTTTTCTTTGTTGCAAACCAAAGACCGCCTCCGAAAATATAAGAATTCACCGTTCCGCGGGGCCAGCTGCATCCGGCAACGGCGTCGTTATTGAATAAAACTCCTTTATTCGTAAAAAAGAAATCAATATTACTCAGTGTATTTCGTTGGCGATAGAATACCTGAGGAGATGCCGTTCCGCCTTTAGATTTTGCTACCGGACGGGCATTGGCATCTGCAGCTAAATCACATAGCATAAGGAAAGCTATTGCAGTAATTCCAAAAAGGAATCGGAACCTAAGAACTGAGTTCGACTTCATCTTCATATCAATTAGTAAAAGATCGTAAAAAACTGTATCGTATTATTTTTATTTCCATTGCGCTCATCAAAAGTGAAGAGCGAAATTTAAATAGAAACGGCGTGGAACCTGGTAGTTCGTCCGTCGCGCAAAAAGTTGAGAACGGTACAATTTGAATGCCTGCGCTTGTTCATCGACACTGACACGTCCGTCTTTATTGAGATCCCAACGCGCATTGTATTTTAACATACCAAGAGCATCCAGTTCATTGCCGGAAGCATTCGTCGGATCATTAATAAAATCGGTTGTCCCGGTATAAGCTGGATTAAGACCGTCGTCATCTCCTTGCCCTGAAGTAGGATAGACATAGAGCGCTTCGGTACGATTGAACACATTATAGATTTCAAACTGAACATCGAGCGAAGATCTGCCGATACCTTGACCGAAAAGATCTGAGAGCGGAATATTCCTCGTAATCGTCGCTTCGGTTTCAAAAAATGAGGGCTGGCGTTCCCCGTTATGTTCTCCCGTTTGTACTCCTTTTGCATCAAAAGCAGTATAGGGAACACCGGTTTCAAAAATGGTCTTGGTACTAAAATTAAAGAATTCTAAAAAAGGAACACCTGCGATCTTCGGCCCCTCTCCTCTTCCGAAGAGAGCTGTGAGAAGCAACTGTGCAACATGGGTTCTATCCCAATCGACAGGAAAAGGCGTTAATGGGAGGACAGCGACTTCGGCATCGGAGCTCTGATTCAGGAGCGCGCTATAGTTCGACGTGGCAGTACTTGATGTAGCTGCGGTAGTAGAATACGTATAATTAAAACGTGCAGAAAAATTATCGGACATTTTCTTTTCCAGCGTCATTTCGATACCCTTATAATACCCATACTCATCGTCGGTATATAAATAGTATCCAAGTGCTAATCCCGGAGAAGTGATCCTTGCCAAACCGGATATATTACTCATTTTTTTGAATATACCATTGATGGTCATGCGAAGAACATCCGTCAATCCCGTCGTAAAACCGACGTCGATCTCTTCATCAGTCTCTCCCTTAAGCCCGCCATTGCCGATAATATTGTTACCTCGCGCCAACACCGTATTAAAATCACCCCCTGTAGCGGTGAGTACCTGGCTAAATACCGGATTTTTGAAATAGGTGCCATAATTAAAATTGAACGTCGTCTTATCCGACACTGCATAGGTAATTCCTAACCTTGGGCTCAAAAGAGTTTGAGCCGGTGCGGAGGTAAAATTACCTACAAAACCTGCGATCGTTGTATCTCGCCCATCTGCTGTCTTTCCGGGCACCTGAGCAGGTTTAAGGGGATTATATGGATCCACTAAAACATGGTTATTATTGGGTTGATATATATCCAGGCGCAAGCCGGGCTGAAAGGTGATGTCGTTAAACTCCATCTTGTCCTGAATATATGCTCCGGCAATGATGGGCTTCACCGTATAAGAATCCTGGAATGGATTTGCATCCCACGGAAGCCCGTTCGAATAATTGTTAATATTATATATATGTGCTTCAGCACCGATATCAATACCATGAGAGCCGAACTGATCGTTATAATGTCCCTCCAGCGAAGTCTGATCAATATATTGATTGCTGAAACCAAATACATTGCCGGCGGCAACAAATGTTGCCAGTAAGCCATACGGATTATTCGTCGATTGTGTGAATATATTTCCATCTCCCTCGATATGTCCGGTAAATGGATTGATTCCTGCGCCGCTTATATTAAGAATGTTTGAAGGATTATGGGGATCGGCGATCTGCTTCGAGACTGGAGTATAAATATCGATAATTCCATCCGGTCCTGGTGTCACCGTATGAGTGTTATCATTATAGGTGAAATTATCGGCAGCATTATAAATCTTATACATACTGAACAATCCCCCGCCTTGCGAATAATCATATTTCCCGATACGATCGCTGGAAGATTCAAATCCTGCCGTAATCTTCAAAATTCCTGTTGAGCCAATACCGGTATTACCGTTCAAAGAAAAAATGTTGTCAATTTTATTTTCAGCGGGAATTTCTACAGGATCACCATATGTCCATGTCCAGTTCGTAAACTGTCTATTGATCGAAGAAAGCACGGCGTCTGCGGATAAGTGAAGTCCTAAAAGATCAAATGTGAGCTGTGCTGTCGCGCCGCGAGAATAATAATTATCATTTGGCAGCTGACCAAGATTATTTCCTGCAGGATCAATAACATTCAAACCGGATCCGGTTTCTGCAGGCTGGTTACCTGCTAAATCGGCATTATAATATTGCTGGCTATTCCCTTTCGCCGTTATAAAGAACTTTACATCTTCTGTCAAAGGACCGCCGAAGGCAAGCTCATAGGTCTTGTCATTGACTCCCATTTGCTTATAGCCATTACTCGATGTACCGTTAATTCCAGGAAGATCCTGACGATACTTGAACATAAATTCAAAATTCGATGCGCCGGCTCGAGCCGTTGAACTGATGGCGCCGCCGGTCGTATTTCCTTTCGATGCGTCGAGACCTCCCGTTGAAACTGAAATTTCAGAAATGGCAAATTTAGAGATAGCCGTCTGCGTAATGCTTTCTGCCCCACTTACGATATTCGATGTTTCTATACCATTTAAGCGTTCGGAATTTTGCGTTCCACGGCTTCCGTGAATCGAATATCCGCCGTTAGAATTATCGACAATTAATCCCGGAGTTATTGCAACGACATCACTGATATTCTGCGTGGTAGCGATTGTCTGTATTTCAGAGCTGGAAAGTTTTTCACCAATGCCGATTTTGCTGACATCGACAAGTTTTTCCGCTGCAATAACGATCGTATCCTGATGTTTTGAAGAAAGCTTAAAATCCAGTTTTGTCGTTTGATCGGAGGCAACCTTAACGTTCTTTATAGTAAATGGCTCGAATCCAGCGTATTTGGCGACAACAGTATAGTTTTCCGACGGCGTTATATTAATGATAGTCGCAACTCCGTTAGCCCGTGAAAGCGCGCCCTGTTTGGTTTCAACAATTTGAATACTTGCTCGTAAAAGAGGCTCGCCGGATTTTGCGTCCGTAATATTTGCAGTGATCTTTCCCGTCTGAGCAAAAACGTTTTCAGAGCATAAGCAAAAGGCCAGCAAAACAAAAAAGGAAATAAAGAAGGGATATACTGATTTTCTATTCCTTGGCATCGCAGTAAATTGATTATACAAATAAAATACGAAGTAGATCACAACCGGGGGATTTTCACAACTCCGATACCTCCCGATATAAAAACACAACAAAACCGATTAAGTAGCACTTCTCATAAAGACGCGCCGAAACGCGTCTTTATAAAGCAATAAAAAATTATTTTACCAATGACATCGTCCGTGAAACACTTCCCGTGGATGTTTTCAGCGTATAGGTATAAATACCGGCGCCTAAATTTGGTGTATTAAACGAGAACTGATGTTCGCCGGCAGAAATTCTTCCGTGATATACGATTGCTACTTCCCTTCCCAAAATATCCGTAACACTGAGTGTCACAACATCATCATTCTTTATAATAACGGAAAACGTTGTAGATGCATTGAAAGGGTTGGGAAAATTTTGAGCAATATCAGAGGCCGACGACTGAGCATTCGTTTTTACTCCGTCAACAGGTTGGTTATCTTTTGCAGAATACCATGCGACATTATCAAATCCCGGATCCCGTGGATTGATCCAATTCCCGGCTGCCGTATCGGCAGCAAACGCAATATAATTTGTCAGAGAACCGCTTGAAAAAGGGTTTAATGTCGAAACTTCCGGGAAACGATAGTCTAAATGCTTGGAAGGAGGAAGCGACATATCATTCGTGTATACGGCCGCCGTGGTCCAAGTTGCACCATCGTCTGTAGTTGTGCTCCGGTAGATACTGTGAAATGGTAATACCAGAGTGGTATCTGACGTATTATCGAAATTCCGGGCATTATAAGCATCACTGCTGTCATTATTCGCCCATACTTCATAGTATATTGACCAAATATTCGGCTTAGAAGTTAGCCCAATCGTGGGGTAAAGTAAATTAGTAGTCTGCGGGTCAGTAATTGTTGAAGCATTATAAATTGACAGAAAAGCTCCGGTGTCGAGAGCCGGATTTAAAGCAGTCTGAAAACTGCTGCCTGCAGTCTTAGAAAGCAGTATGACAGGGTTCGTCATTCCTGATTTCCATAACATAAGTGTTCCCGAAGACGGCAAAAAGCTAGAACTACTTCCTACAGTAAAATTCAGTGTGGAGATATCTCCGGCGAATACTACAGTGGCAACTTCTTGATCGTAGTACATATCTATTCCGTCACCGGCATGCAAATAAAACGCAGGGTCTCCAACGAAACCTGGGTCGCTGGTAGTAGCATCCGGAAGGTTTGTCGAGACATTTGCGAATACACTGACAGGATCAGTCCAAGTTGTTCCATTATCAGTTGATTCTGAAAGGTATAATCCAAAATCCGGTGTAGTCAGATCATAGCTCTGCCATACGATACCGAGTTTTCCCGAAGGGGCTATTCTTAAGGAATATGTTTGCCCGATAGCGAGGCCGGCCGTAGAGCCTGAAGCAGGTCCTGTTAACCAACCGCTCCAATTTGATGGCGCACCAGTTTGTGGGTCAAGTGTAAAATGGCCAAATTGCACATAATCGTAGACTGAAGAGCCGGTAGGAGGGCTTACTGTTCCGATGAGATACAGAGTTTTTGAGTCATTTGAAAGTGCAATAATCGGCCAGATGATATCGTGATCTGCGCCCGAAAAGGTAGTTCTGTCGCAATCTCCAACTTTGAAATTTCCATCACCAGGATTACCACTCTCTACATAGACTGAGATAAAAAGATCCGTTACTGTTGGCGATGTAAAATGATGATCGGCAATAATCGGCACATATACACCATTCCGCTTATAAAGAATCATATCCGGATAACCGCTGCGAGTTGTCGCCAATTTTTTTGGAGTTTTCCACGTTACTCCGCCATCAGAACTAAAAGTATAATAGGTATTACGGGTCGGGAAAAAGTTCGCCGTCGTTGTGTCTCCGGCCCCGGTTACACCCGTTGCGCTCATTATGACAGCATGGACATTCATCGGATTATCAGGATCGACCTGGATATTATGTAAACCATGTACACCCTGTGTAAACCATCTGCCTGAAACTCCGAGCGGTGTTGCCCCTGGAATAGAAACTAAAGCCGATAATGGAGAGCTTGGAAAGCTCCAATCCTGTAGTTCAGAAGCACTTAATGATTTATTGGATTCACTAACAATAGTGGATTGTCTCGAGGCAGACCAAGGAGTGCTGCGAGTTGCAGTTGCATTCTTTGACTGAGCAAACAGCATACTGGGAATAATGAACACAAGCAAAAGATAAACAGCCCTTATCAAATTTTTCATAGAATCAAAATAAATTATCAATTACACAACAAATCCCTTTGAATCGGAATGTGGTGAAGAATTTTTTGCAAATTACGGAAATTTTAAGTCATTGCCTTCAAATTCTTCTTTCTTAGAAACACAGAACTCAGTCGGAAGTTGCGCCGGCAGCACTCCCAATATTTTCCTTTAGGAACGCAAGAAGGGCGCGAATTCCTTTCCCATCCTTTGAGCAGGTCTTAAACACCGCTTCTACCCCTTCGAATTCCTGTTTGAGATATTTTTCATGGGTGGCAATATCCTGCTGCTTTACTTTATCGATCTTCGTAAGAACAATAAACCATGGATGTCCCTGCTCGGAAAGCCATTTCATAAGAATAACATCATTTTCCAAACCGATATGACGAGCATCAACTAAGATGCCTGTTGCCTGAAGTTCATTACGACTTTCGAAATATTTTTCTATCAACCCAATCCATTGGAACCTTGAAGTCTTGGATGCCTTTGCATATCCATAGCCTGGCATATCGACTACATAAAAATTATCGAAGAGGTAATAATTGAGGCATTGAGTCTTCCCCGGAGTCGAACTTGTCCTTGCCATTTCTTTGCGTGCAGCAAGGGCATTAAGAAGCGAAGACTTTCCTACATTTGATCTGCCGACAAATGCTATTTCCGGCAAACCATCAGATGGAAGTTCTTCGGGCTTAAAAACAGATTTAATGAATTTGGCTGGCACAACTTATTTACCCATAATGATAAAGGCGAGGCTTCAGCCCCGCCTTTATCTATAACTCAGTAACAATAATTAAAAGATTCAGAATTACTCTGCAACGACATTCACTTTAACAGAAGCGCCTACTCCATGTTTAAGTTTTACAGAAACTTGATGAGATCCGAGCGTTCTGATCGGTTCATCGATAACTATAGAACGGCGGTCAATTTTATAGCCTTGATTAGAAAGTGAAT
>PLXB01000262.1 GCA_003151215.1 Ignavibacteriota bacterium | reverse complement strand
AAAACTCTCTTCGGCAGGCGCAGGCATTAGCCAGCAAGTGCCCTGCCACAAACAAAAACAGACTTTTCGTGAAAGTCTGTCACTGAAACTTCATTATAGCTAATTGGTAACAGTAAGGTAATCTCTTTAATTCACGGGAATTGGCTACTCCCGAATAATCTTGTGGAAGGCAATAGAATTAGGGTATATAATCCGGATGTAATAGACCCCTTTTGGAAATTTCGATAAATCGAAGGGTAAATTTGATGAAGAAGGGTGCTTTTGTTCTATCAAGGTTTGGCCAAGAATATTCAAGATCTCTATGCTCCGCATATTATCCGGTATGTTAAGTAGATTGACTATCCCCGTTGTGGGATTCGGGGAAACAGTAATTTTTGGGTTTGGAGATTTCTCTTCAACTTTTAGCACTGGTTGAAAGACTTCGTTTGAATTCATTACGCAGTTTGATTTCGGCCCAATAACATCACATTGCACTCCTCCTAACGCATAAACTTTATTATTTACAACTGCTGCTGACAGACCCCCTCGGGGAGTGAATGTTCCGGAAGTTATAGGCACAATCCATGCGTTGGAGACAGGATCAAAAATATCGAAATTGTTTGTAGTCCCTGATGTCACATCAAAACCGCCTAAAACGTATATTTTTCCTTGAACGACACATGCGGAACCACCATTATGGTATGATAAATATCCATTTGGGTTGACTCTCGTCCATACATTGGTCACTGGATCATAGACATCTAATAAAGAAACACTAGTATATGATTGATTTCCCAAAGTATCCCCGCCAAAGAGATAAATTCTGTTATTAACCACAGCTGATATTGATGAGAATCGTGGAAGCATGGATCCTGAAGGCTCTATTTCTTTCCAGGTGCTATCGGAAAAATCCAAGACCGCGATTTTCTTAAAAATATCTAATGATAAAACAAATGAGCTGTCGCCACCGAAAACAAATAATTTATTATTTATCAATTCTGAACCATTGCCAAACTGATTATCAGCTGGGTATATTCCTTTCGTTATTAATTCGGAATGTATATTTGTCAATGGATCATAGACTGAAATTTTTCCAGAGTCACGGAGAAAATAAATTTTACTGCCAAGCACAAATACGCGCCATCCCCAGCTTTTATCGTAACCCGAATTTAAAATTCTTGACCATGAATTGGAAACTGGATCGAATACCTCGACAAAATTATTATTCGCAATACTACTAATGAAAACATAAATTTTTCCATTCAGAACACAGGTCAAGTCTTCTCCCGGTGTAAAACCTGTAGTATCAGCGGGAGACCATGATCCAGAAATAGTTTGACCAAAGAGGTTTGAGCTAAAAAGGAATAAAGATACAATAAATAGGAATTTCATAGTGCATTGGGTTTAGTGATTTAACGAGAACAATTTGGGATGAATTCCTTGTAAATGCTATCCAAAATCCGGTCTTGCATAAGCACTAACTATTTCCGCTCTTCTGATCTTCACCTCCTCCCCGCTTTCGGTTTTACCTGATCTTTTCGCCTGGCGTTTGGTGATCATAATTTCATCGGAATTGTAATGATTCAGCTTACCTTTCACACTTTGTTTCTTTTCGCCTGAATCAAATGTAATTTCGACAAGATGTCCGAGAGTTCGTTGGAATTGATAATCATGAACAAGCGGTTCATCTAATCCAGGTGAAAGAACATCAAGCCGGAAATTACCGCCGACAAGCGATTCCGATTCTATTGCCTCGTTAAGACTTCGGCTCACTATTTCACAGTCTCCGATGGAGACGAGTTTCGGTCCGTCGAGGGTAACTTCGATTATTGCCCGCGACGGCGTGCCTCTGGCAGTAAGCCGAAGAATTTGCAAGCCTAAACTTTCGGCAGATTTTGCTGCGATCCCGGAAAGGCGGTCTATATTTTTTTTTGGTACGGATTCCATTGGGTTAGTCTTTAGTCGTTAGTCTTTAGTCTTTAGTCTTTAGCAGAATACGAGTGCTAACGACTAAGGACTAAAGACTGCTTTACTGCAAACCTACGATACGAAATGCTACGCGGCGGTTTTTTCGCCTGCCTTCTTCAGTATTGTTTTCGGCGACAGGATTTAATGCGCCGAATCCCTCGGCATGTACTCGTGATTCGGATATTCCCTTTTCTTTCAGATATGAAACAACTGATTGAGCGCGTTCAAGCGAAAGCTTATTATTAAATTCAGCAGTTCCGATACTATCGGTATGCCCTTGTATCTCAACGATCCATTTTGAATTTACTTTTAAGTATTCGGCAAGTTTATTGAGCGAATAATATGATTCAGGTTTTAACGTCGCTTTATTAAAATCGAAGAAAATATCGCCTATCGTCGTGATGCTGCCAATCGCAATGCTATCGAGCACGATCTCGATGAACGGCTCGGAGAACCCGGATTGATCAGAAAGATCTATCTCGTCGCTGTAGGGTAAATAACCCGGCGATTCGACCGTGAAGCGGTAATGCTCTCCTGCCGGAAGAACCATCGAGAAATTTTCTGCATCTTCAGATGTCGATGAGCGGGCTACCTCCAGATTATTTACTATATCCGAACAGATGATCTGAGCATTAAGAATCTTGCCACTTCTATCAGTAACTCTGCCGCTTAAGAGCGTAACAGGTGCGGGGCGCTGATCCTCCGAAAGCGCGATTTTGTAAAGATCGAGTTGATTTTCTCCGTTGGACGATGAAAAATATGCTACATCACCGGAAGCGGGGATGCTGTAATATGCATCCATTCCCGAAGTATTGATCTGCGGTCCCATATTTAGCGGAGCAGTCCAGTTCACCCATGAATCATCAAGACGCTTTGTAATAAATACATCGGCATCGCCGAAACCTCCTTTTCCGCTTGTCGAATAATAAAGTGTTTTTCCATCGGATGCAAGGAAGGGTGCGAAATCATTTTCTTTCGTATTAATAACCGGTCCAAGATTTTGCGGCGCCCCGTAAAGATTTTTTTTCCTATCTATCAATTTGCTGACATACAGATCTAGACCTCCATATCCTCCCGGCATTTCAGCAGAAATAATAATATACTCTCCATTCGTTGATATACATTGAGAGGTGAACTGATTCGAGTTGGAAAATTTCTCGATAATGATTGGTTCTATTTTCCATTTTCCCGCTGAATCGAGGCTTGCAAAACAAAGACCGCTTACATGATTATAATAAAAATTCTTAATGAATAATACTTTCCCATCCGGTGAAACTCCACTAATCGCGTCATTGCCAGGTGAATTGATCGGGATTCCGAGATTTTTCGGAACGCCCCAGCTGCCATTTTGAAATCGGGATACATAACAATCCTGAAGATGCTCTTCGCCAAGATTAGATGGGTTACCTATCCCCATCGTAAAAAAAAGCAGTTTGCCATTAGGAGAGATTATCGGAGCAATTTCGGAGTATTGGGAATTAATAAACTTCCCAAGATTCTGTTTTTTATGCAGGATTTTTTTTTCTTCTCCGCCATTTTGAGCAAAACAAACGGTAATGAAAATTGTCTGGGTAAGGATTAACAAGATTGGAAGGATGACAATTTGACAGCGTTTCTTAATTCTCAATTCTACAATATTAATTCATTAAGAGGTGCCGATCAGACTCGAACTGATGAATAGAGCTTTTGCAGAGCTCTGCCTTACCACTTGGCTACGGCACCATTTCCTTAGAAGAATGAAGGATAACGGATGAAGGAGGAATGCTGTTCCCTTTCGTATTAATGTCTGGCAACTCCTCCATCAACATTGATCGTTTGTCCGGTAATGATGGCTGACTCTTCTGAGGCAAGAAATGAAACAATGCCTGCGAGATCTTGCGGGGTTTCAGAACGATGAATTGCCTGAGGTGGAAGCAAATGTTCCAAAATGCTTCCCTGAATTAAACGAGACCCCGGAGGGCGTTGAATTGCAGTTAAACCCACTGTAATCGCATTCACTGTTATGCCGAATTGCCCGATTTCACTTGCTAGCGCCCGGGTAAATCCGATAATTCCCATCTTAGTCGTAACATAATGAGCAAGATAGGGTGTGCCCAGCCAAATCGTATTGCTGGACATATTGATGATTCTACCAAAATTCTTCATCTTCATAAGCGGAATCACCGCCTTGTTCATCAGAAATAATCCATTCAAATTTACTGCCAGCATCTTCTTCCACTTATCAAAGGTTAGAAGGTCGAACGGTTCTTCTTCATATAAACCTGCGTTATTAACAAGGATATCTATCCGTCCGAAGTCCTCCTTTACTTTTTTAATGAGTCTGGTCACTTGTGATTCATCGGTAATATCGGTTTGAATACTTAGAGCCTTCTTTCCGCCGGTTAATTTATTTATGGCAGCAACCGTTTCTTTAGCTTCATCAAGGTCTGCAATAATGACCTGTGCACCTTGGACAGCAAATAATTCTGCAATAGCTTTGCCATTGCCCATTGCTGCGCCGGTAACAATTGCAACTTTATTGTTATGCTTTAATTCTGACATATATTCTTTTTCTGAATCTTTATCCAATTTCTTTTGTAAATTTGAACTCAAAACTTTACTGATAAACAATGGAATTCGCACTTACAACCGATTCTCTCGCAAAACGTTTCGGCACAGGTCCGACAAGCGTCCCTGCCTTACAAGGTGTTAGCATATCCGTTCAGCGAGGTGAGATCTATTCTCTGCTCGGTCCGAATGGCGCCGGCAAGACAACATTTATCAAATGTCTGCTTGGAATTGTTTATCCAACCGGCGGCATTGGCAACATCCTCGGCTTTCCGCTGGGCTCAATCAAGGCAAAGGAGAAGATCGGCTATTTGCCTGAAAATCACCGCTATCCGCTTCATTTAACCGGCGAACAAGTTCTCAATCATTTTGGAAAACTTTCGGGCGTCAAACATGCTACCTTAAAGACACGCATTGATGAAACACTCGGACTTGTTGGAATGTCCGAATGGCGGAATATGAAAGTCAGGAAATATTCGAAAGGAATGATGCAACGTCTCGGCCTTGCTCAAGCTCTCATCAATGATCCCGATCTCATCGTACTTGACGAACCGACCGATGGAGTCGATCCAGTCGGAAGAAAAGAAATTCGTGACGTTCTTACTCACTTAAAAGATCAGGGTAAAACCGTTTTTCTTAATTCGCATTTGCTTTCGGAAGTTGAACGCATTTCTGACCGAGTCGCAATCATGCGACAAGGGACAGTCATTACTGAGGGATCGGTGGAATCGCTGACAAGTAAGAAAAATCAATACGAGATCCGGGTAGAGAGTTCTTCGATTGAACCTGCGAAGGTAATTCTGAGCACCGTATATAAGGACGAAGTCGAAGGACTCATTCATGCAGAATTCATGAGTACCGAGGAGTTGAATTCTGCGATCGATAAACTTCGGAGGCAAGGTATACTGATCGAATCCCTTATTCCGAAACGTTCTTCACTCGAAGATCTCTTTATCGAACTTATCGGTACATCCGATTTGCACAGAGCTAACTAATATTATAATTTTATGCTAAAGAAATTTTTTGCAATCATCGAAGAAACCTATCGCGAAGCAATTGCGCGAAAGACGATAGTCGGCTTCTTTATTTTTTCGACATTAATCATTCTGATTGCTTTCTTCGTGTTCCAAAGTTCGACAGTAAAGGATGCAATGTCAAAAATGCAGCAAACGAACATGCAGGGCGGCAAACCGAACATTGCGACAGATATGATTATGGTTTCAGTCCTGGATATCTTCTGGACAGTCGTTTCCGTCATGCTATATTTTATGACCGTATGCGTGGGAGTATTTGCAACTACGGGCTTCATCACATCACAGATGGAGAAAGGGACGATCGATCTTCTTCTTTCAAAGCCTGTTCCGAGATGGCTTTATATTATTGGGAGATATATTGGCTCTGTCTCAATTATCTTACTTGAGGTAATATGGTTTGTCGTAGGCATGTGGTGTGTCGTATCACTTTCGACT
>PLXB01000030.1 GCA_003151215.1 Ignavibacteriota bacterium | reverse complement strand
ACTCTGACCAGCGATCACTCATCGTCAATAAGCGTCTAACATTATAATATTTGGTCCTTCATTAAACTCCAGGCCCCAAAGAGTGAGCGGTTCGCCATTGGGTGCCACGAGAGTGGCAGGAAGTTCATTCATACTATACTCCGCACCCAAAACATTCACCCGGGCCGGCCGACGGTTTCCAGATCCTTCAAAAACGGTAGCACCTAACTTACCGATATCGATGGTTCTTGTAGAACCATCATTGAAGGATACGGTGACCGGCCCGAGCTTGGCGACCTTCAGATTTCCAAAGATTGTACCTTTAGGTGGATTCTCAATCATTCTTATCAGTACTCGTCCATCTGCCAGATAGTCATTGGTGGGTAATCCACCGTACCTGGTGCATCAACATGATACGCAATACATCTCGACGAATCGGGATATTCAAAATTTTTTGGTCCATCCGATGTGCTAATGCTAATACCTGTTGCTGACATCTTCGTTGGTGTTCTATCATCATCAGCAAAAAGCGTAGCACCTATTGTCGATATAGTTTTTGTAACATACGAACTATCCGAAAAGTAAACTGTAACGCTACCGATGTTCGCATAAGACACATTATTAACCCAGGTTTGTCTGGAAAGTGGCATAGTTTTTTTAAGAAAGGTTTTACATGAAAATCGGACCCGTATTCCTGTCCGAAGGTTACGATACACGCCAAGGTCGAAGATTGGAACTTAGAGCCTCAGCTATCATATAGAGTCATTTCGGACTCTATATTGGACAATAAAAATAATGTTCGATAAGAAATGAGACGCGACTTAGGTTTTCTTTTTATGATGGGCTGTGGCAAGCCTAAAGCAGCTCGAGTGTCCATTGCTTGGACATATTTCCGCGCACTCTCAAAAGCTCGTTTCATTAGCTTATATAATCCATTGGCCGATATAGGATTTCCGTTATTAATTTGAACTGTCGCTATCTGCTCAAAACTATAGCCATAATAATAATGCAGCTGTGCAACTATAAAAGCATCCCTTTCATATTTCTTAATATATCCCCATGCCCGTTTAAGTTTTTCAAATCGATCCTCATCCATTTCGCAGTCAGATGGAGCAGGAATGATTAATTCACTAATTGAGTCGCTAATCTCAATCATTGTCTTTTTAAGATATATTTCTTTCTTCAAAGCATTGAGTGATACTTTAAAGCACCATCCTTCTAAATTCTCAATTTTCTTCTCATCTGTCAGCCGTAATAACTTCTCGATCATATCTTGAACTGCATCACGAGCTATTTCAGAATCAGCATACCGAGCGAGTACTGTTTGAAGTTTTAAACGAAGCTTCTCGATTTCTTGTATTTTTTTCGAATAATTGTCTCTTCCACTCCAATCTATAGGTTGTAAGGACGAAGTCAGACATTCCATATTGGTTATATTTTTTCTCCTATTATTTTTTAAAAATGCATCTTACAATACTTATTACATATTGTGAGCGAGGAATATGTGTCTAATCGTATATCAATTATACTTCTAATGTCATAGTGATACCGTCGATTGCGATTTGTGGACCAGTGGTGCCAGACGTGCTGCCAGCACCACGGTGCCCGGCAAAGAACGCAATACCGAGAAAGCAATATCAGCATGACCAGCCACCGTGCAAACATTCCCAGCACTGGAGAATGCAGTAATTGCATAGGGATTTTGTGCAGTCCCCACATAAGGTCGGTGTGTCATCTTCCAAATATACTGGGCTCGTACGCCTGACGAAGCCATCAGGCACGAGAGAGCTACCAGCAGAAATACGTGTCCGAGATTGTGTTTGTGTGACATACCTGGTCGTGAGAGATCCGCGTACTGGCGTGTCCAGTTTATCATTTCCACAAAGTCCGATTTCCCTCTACCTGGAATGACACCTCAAAAGATGAGAAGTTTCAGATGCCACATCACTTCTGAAACNNCGGTTCTGGGAGAACCATCGTCTTTGTGTTCGAAGCTGAAATCGAATCTAATGACGGGGAAAGAAGACTTCCTGGCCTCAGCCAATTTTTGATAAATGAATCGTGATGAAGAATCTTCAGGAATCTCTATCGTATCTTTTTCTTCACCGTTAGTTAGAAGTGCTCCCATTCGCACAATGGATAGCCCACTTTTCGATTCCGAGATCAGTTGAGTTATCTTAAAATGACTGGGGGATTGTTTAGATTGCTCGGAATGAACGGAGTCGAATCTAACTTTCCTAACTCGACTCTTGCCCTCGAATTGATCGATAGCCAAATCGAATACGGCATCGCAATTAAAAGTACCTCCGTCCTCCGTTACGAAATACCCATAAAAAGTTCTGATTTCTTCATCTTTTGCGATGTCTCTATCAGCTCGAAAGATAAAAGTCTTTTCGGTCACTTTCCATTCTGCATTATTATCCGTGTTCGACGTATTATAGATTGGACCATATCCTAATGGCAAAACGCTATAGGACGGTTGGTCTCCATCAGCCTGTACTGGTGGAAACCACTTGAAGTAATATTTTTCGGGTTCTTTAAATTTAAGATTAGCCCGTAAATTATCAGCGTGCTTTTCCTTTTGAGCCAGGAATCCTGAAGCATTAAGCAATTCATACATCGATTTTACTAAGTGCGTATATCGCGGAAATAATATAAACGGCACTTCTTCGAGGACTTCTCCTTTGGCTATAGCTTCTGTAGCAAATACTCCGTACCCTTCCAAAGGAGAAGATCGAACCTCAAGCTTTTTACAATTCGGTAAATTACTCATGTAAAGCAAGGATATTGTTATTTCATAACGATTAGATTTCGATTACGAACAATGCCTTCCGTTTCAAGGACATACCGATAGACTCCATTTGGAACTCCTCCTGCATCCCACGATACTGAATAATGACCTTCGGATAGATTCTCGTTTACCAGTCTCGCTATTTCACGACCATTCAGATCGTAAACGTTGAGCGATACGTAGCCGGAATGGGGAATACTAAAGCCCATTACTGTGGTGGAGTTTACAGGATCCGGATAATTCTGATCCAACCGAATTTCTGTTGGCTTATCACCCGAAATGGGCCACACCTCGGCAACCGTAGTAGAAAGCGGCCGTCTCCACACTCCATTCTCTGTTCCGACTAGAATATTCGTATCGCAGACTGCCAATGAAAATGCGCTATGATCTAAATCATTAGCTAACGAGATCCAGTATCTGCCAGAGTCAACCGAAAGATCGACACTCGAGTATCCAGGCACTGGACCTGGCATTCCCCCTGCAAAGAGATTATTCCCGAAAACAGCAAAACAATTAATTATACCCTTCAAATTTGTTGCAGTCCAGTTCGTGCCTTTATCGGTGGAGCGATATACACCTAAATTGGTCCCTGCGAAGAGATACCTGCCCATAATAGCAAGCGAATTAACCTGCAAAGCTCCGTCACTTAAACCACTACTCACATGCTGCCAGCTCATGCCATTGTCGATCGAGTGATAAACGCCACTATCAGAAGTTCCAGCAAAAAGCTCGGTATCCATTGCCACGAGCGAATAAACGGTGTCCTGCGTAAGGCCGTCATTGACAGGCGACCAGTCTTGTCCGTTATTTGTCGAGCAAAAAATTCCTGCACCCCGAGTACTTGCGAATATATCCGGCCCGATTGTAGCAAAGGTACTGATCGCTCGCGATTCTCCAGTTAACCCGGAATTCGATGGCGTCCAGTGCAGGCCCTTATCCGAGGTGCGAAAAATGCCACTGTCCTCCGTTCCGACAAATAGATATCTTCCAGTAAGAGC
>PLXB01000337.1 GCA_003151215.1 Ignavibacteriota bacterium | reverse complement strand
ACCGGAGAAAAAATTGCCGCGATTGGAAAGTGGACACACGTTAGCCACTTGAGACCCTGCCCGGTCATTCGTGACAAGCTATAAAGGATGAACGAACATCCTGGATGAACGATCATCCGCATCCTCGACATTCGCATGCCTGCAAAAGGCGCTCTTTTTCTAAGAGTGCTTTCTAAGAATCAATAGCTTTGGACTCCAATTCCACGGAGCCTCTCGGCTGATAAAATCAAAATGCGAGTGAATCAGACTCAATTCCTATCTGTTCAAAACGACTCTGTGCCATGTATGTGAAAAGAAATAGACTTCAGGATATAGAAACGGTATCGATAGAGCGAGGATATAAGACCTTCGATGTTCTTACATCTCGCTTCGGCTCGAGTGTTTTTTCGCGCCTTTCAAAAAACTCTCTAAAGGTCTTTATTGCGTTAGCAATTGCGTTCGTATTCGTTTCGAGCGTTCGCGAAGCAGCAACGGCGCAATCGTCATGGCGTAAGCGAACGCCGCGCGATACGGTGTACGTCCCTGCCGATTCCATGTCCCCGCCGGTTACAGGTCACTTTGCTGTACCCCAAAACGTGGTGACAAAATTTTATCTTAGCGGAACATTCGGCATTTTCTCCGGTCAGCATTCGACTGGATTCGATGCTCGTTATACTTATCAGGTTCCTGGCTGGAATGCGCCATTCCCTCTACCGAACCCTCCCNNTATCTCGAAGCCAGCGCGGGTGGAAGCCTGTTTGACTCCGACTCAATCCGGGTGATAGAGACCGCGTATCAACCGTCACATAAATATACTGCGCTATATACAGCACAGGGAGTCAAATTTCAATTCAGAGTTTACGACCGGCTTAATATTCCACCTTACGGATTTTATTATGACTCGGCTACCGGCGGGATTAATATTCAAACCGCTCAATACACGCCCTGGATTTCCGTTCAGAAGGACACTCTGAGCTTTCCTCTTACAAACGTTGGCTCGACGGATACTCTGGTCGATTCCATCGCAAGCTATGGAGAGCAGTCGCTTGAGGTCGATAGCGTCTGGATCGGTGGCCCAACCGCATCGGATTTTAGGATAGTCTCGCAGAATGGAAATAGCTTCACTCTCGGATTCGAGTCGGCAAATAAATTTTCGATTTTATATTCGCCATCGAAACCGCTCCCATCCGGAGAAGACACTCTATATATTCATTCGCGGAATGCCGACGGGCCTGACAAGCTCCGCAAAATTCTTCTCTCCGGCTCTGGCGCCGCGCCGAATGCAGCCATCACTCCAGGCTACATTGATTTTGGATTAGCACGAGTCGGTACTAACACGGATACTGAATACATATACGTCTATAACTCAGGCAATGGGCCTCTTATAATAGATTCCATTACTATTGTTCCGAATGCAGGCACTCCAGATTCTACTTTCACATGCGATCTATGGTATGCTAAAGGGGCATTCCCCGATAAAATTCTCGGAGGCAATCCGTCAAAAATCATACTACGATTCGCGCCTGCCGCTCAACAGTGTTACCGGGCTACCGCAAAAGTATATACATCGGATGGCAAAGTCACTTTGATAACGCTTGTTGGCTGCGGAGCCGAACCTATTTTCAACGTGCTCGAACCGAGTCTCAATTTTGGAACTGTCTTTACTCATAACCAGAAAGTACTATATGACACAGTGCGAAACGACGGCAATTGGACAGAGCATGTAACTCATGTTGAAATTCAAGGCCCCGGAAGAACATACTTCACGTTCCAGCCAGATGCGGACACTAACGGCTTTTTCTTGAATGCCGGCGATAGCCGAATCTATGCGATAACATTCCGCCCATCCACAACATCCGATCAGGCACTCAGCGCTCAAATGATATTCTATTTCGAGGAGCACACAACCCCTGCTGAAATTCGACTCTTCGGCAATGAAAAACGTCCGAGAATAGTTTACAGCGCAAACTTTGTTGACTTTGGCAAAGTAAAAATTGGGAATACCGAGCCGAAATACGTCGGGGTAAAAAATGCAAGCGGGGATTCTCAGGTTTTCATCTACAATAAGATACAACTCGGTACGGGCGAGTTCTCTGTGGCCGCCCCAATTCCGAATATTTTCGGCTTCGACACAGACAACCTTACGCTCGCCTTTAAGCCTAATCTGCGCGGCCCGGCAAGCGCCTGGCTGCACATCCAATGCAACCAGCAGGATGACTCTATCTATATGATCGGATTGGGCGCGATAGCGAGGCCTGTGTTTTCTCCGGACACAGTTTCTTTCCAGGCCTGCTCGATCAACGATAGTAACTACGCTTCGACAAATGTGAGAGACACTGGCGATTATCCGCTCGTTATTTGCGATCTTCAAATTGCTGGACCCGATGCAAGCGAATTTACTTTCAAATACCCTCCGAAGATTCCTGACACCGTTAAAGCCGATGGAATCGACTCGCGGACGTATGGATTTAATTTCACGATGCACGCTTACACCGGCAAAATCCACACTGCAACACTTAAAATCCTATACTGCGTTGGCAGCGCTGACTCAATTCCGCTATGGGCAAGCGAGGCCGAAGGAGCTGTCACCCTATTAACGAATCGAATTGATTTCGGCACCGTGAGAGTTGGCAAAACGCTGTCTAAGCCAGCAGTCTTCGCCAATACCGACCCTGTCGCCCTCCCCGTGGATAGAATCTGGACTTCGTCTTCGAATGAGCCATTCTCGGCCTTTCCGAATACAGACACCGTACCTGCCAAAAGCAGCAATTCCGTCAGCGTGACATTCGCCCCACTCGCACGAGGCAATTACATAGGTTACTTAAATGTGAATGGTATCGACATCGCCGCGAAATCAATCGTGATCACCGGCATTGGCGCAACGCCTGTCCCGGTGCTTTCCAGAAAGTAAATAGACTTCGGAAAAATCGCCTTTCTTACAACCAGCAATCCTCAGCCGCTAACTCTCTCAGATACCGGCAACTGGCCGATCTCCGTAAAAATAGAAAAGCAGAACGATAAGTAT
>PLXB01000436.1 GCA_003151215.1 Ignavibacteriota bacterium | reverse complement strand
AGGCTAAAGCCTTTCTCGCAATGACGACCCCTATATACCACTTGCACGAAGTTTCCGTTCCCGTTCGGCTTCTTCCCAAAGTCCCATGTAGCTGTTATATCTCCATTCGGGAATGCTCCCTTCTTCAACAGCTTCCATGATGGCGCAGCCGGGTTCATGGATATGCATGCAGTTGGTCATCGCGCATTCTTCCTGCAATTTCAGGAAATCGGTAAAATCGAATTTAATGTTATCCGGATCGAGATCGAAATGAAAAAATTCTCTGATGCCGGGTGTATCGACGATGAAGCTGGACGCTTCTTCATCGATCGGAAGAAGGGAAGCATTTGTCGTCGTATGTACTCCGCGCTGTTCCCGGCGTGTCAGCTCCCTGGTATGAGCGACTTGCCTGCCAAGCAGCGAATTGACAAGAGATGATTTCCCCACGCCGGATTTCCCGGCAAAGACGGCGATCTTATTCTCAAAAAACCTTTTCAAATCCGTAATTCCATCACCGGTTATGATAGAACTTCGAACAACTCCGTAGCCGATCTTCCGGTAATATTCAAGCGCCTCATTAATAAAATTGCGACGCGGATTTTCTTCTAATTCATCGGTTTTATTTAAGACGATCAGAATTTGCAGGCCTCCTTCATGCCCGGCGATAATATATTTATCAAGAATGCCGTTCTGGAACGGAGGATCGCCGGCACTCATGACAATGGCAAGAATATCGATATTGGCAGCGATTACCTGCTCGAAATTATCGCTTCGTTTATGTGCCTTGCGGGAAAGTTTTGTCCTTCGTGGAAGCACTTCGCGAATGACGGAAATATCCTGATCCGCCGGTTCGATCAGAACAGTATCTCCGACTGCGACAAGCGTAGCATTTTCATTGCCTGATTTTGTACTCTTAACCGATCTCGCACGATACTTTTTTCCGTCATCATCGGAGACAATAAAATTCGCTCCTTCGGAAGTAATGACCCGTGCTTTAATAATTCCGATCGTGCTCTCAGGCTGGCCGATCTCCTTTACCGAATGCCGCTCGCGATGTTTGACATCTTTTTGGCGCGAACGATCAGCATTCGAGCGTCGGATGCGTTCGGAAGATGTTTGATTCTCGGATGATGTCTTACTCAGAGTATTATTTGATATACGATAACGTTTTCGTCATAACAGAGGAACCGGAGGTAAGCGTTACATAATATATTCCTGAGGAAAGTTTATCCGGAGCGAAGGAGAGGTAGTTCTCTTTCGTATCGGTTTTTCCCTGATACAGGGTTTCAAGTTTTCTGCCAAGCGCATCATAAAGTGCAAGCTCGACTGTTCCAACTTCAGCAATACTAAACGTGATCGTCGTTTTATCGTGAACCGGATTCGGAGAAATATGCAGCGATGAAACGCTTGGCACAATGTTTGTTACTCCGTTCGTTTGCAGAGGAATAATTGCCGTGTAGGTATCCAGATCGCCGTTATTTTTTCTGCCGTCGTTCCAGACGGGATAGACTGCAGAGCGTGTGGCTGTCACGGCAATATAATCGGCGATGGATAAGGAAATCTGCTCTCTTGCGATCAGCGGATTGGTTGCCTGATCGCTGATACGCTCGTTTTCGAATGTCGTTCCTCCGTCGCGTGATATGGCACAGTATATATTGACAAGAAAATTATTCGGGTCGTCGCGCCGGTCATAATAGACGATGGCGATCACTCCGTCAGGATTTACCGCAAGCGCCGGGCTGAGTTGATCGATGCCGTCTCCGGGAAGATCATCATTGACACGAATCGGAGCGCTCCATGAATTGCCGTCATCACTTGACCGCTGAAGAAAAATATCAAGATCGCTTTTGCCATCGGCAGATGTCGGCCGTGCATACGATACATAAAGCCATCCGCGGCGCGGACCGTTTGAAGTATCGATGACAATGCGAGGCGTCGGACCGATACGCGATGCGGGAAAGAGCGAACCGGATGAATTGGTTTTCGGAAAACCATTGACAGTATCGGTATATGCAGCGGCAGCAATGAGGTTATCCGAACTCCAGGTATCGCCGCCATCGGTTGATCTATTGAAATACAGGCCGCCCTTCAGATTTGCGATATCGCTGATGCCAAGATAGGAAACATACACATTCCCGTTCAACCCGATGGCAATATGAGGGATCTGCACGAGTTGGAAGGTGCTGACATTTTTTTCGGAAGAAAATACCTGCGATCCGCTTCTGCGGTAATGCAATTTTATTCCGGCAGGGAAAGGCGATCCTGTTGCTTGCCCGACGACTGCAGCATATAACGAATTATAGAACGGGCTTCCCTGAACCAAGTCAGAAGAGAGAACAGGTTCATCGGGATGGCTAGGATCGGATTGGAAGATCACTCCATCGGCAGTCCAGGTTTTACCCTTATCGGTGGATTTATGGATCTGCAGTGAAAGATCTCCGGTGCCGACACCTAAGAGTCCGCACATATATGCAGTTCCATTTCCGTCGAAGCTCAGCCAGGGATCTCCGTATGACGAACTTCCTGTATTCTCCTGTATTTGCGATTTCCTCCAGGTTGCACCTGCATCGGTCGAAGCATAGATTCCGTTGGAACCATAAAAATCTCCGTCTATTTCGGCAATGATCATATTCGATGAATCCAGAGGATTGACGGCAACAGCGCATTCGGTTTGGAAATTTGGGGATTTCGTAACCTGAATATTCCCGAATGAAGTCGTCACGGCCGGAGGTATTTCAACTTTTTCATAAGGAGCAGCATCGGGAGCAAATTCATGCGAATTCCAGGGACCCACCCACTGCGCCGTTTTCACTTCCTCCGATTCCTGAGCAAAAAGAGGCGCTGCTATTACAATGAATGTGAAGATATAAAGTTTGATCATCATAATATTTCCCTTTCCGCGTTTTAGCTTTTCGCTTTAAGTTTTCGCCGTACTCGGCGCTGAGGCCATTGTAACGGTAGTAACATACTAAACACGTGAAACAGGTTTTAAAAAAAAAGGTACTCTTTGGGGGTACTTATGAACGGTTCTCAGACGGCAGTTTTTAGGAATCCTCTTACTCTTCTGGAACGTCCCCGTCTTCGTAAGGTATCAGACCATCTTGTCTTTCGGCAGCCTCTAAGATTGCCGTCATAACAGCTTTTTTGGTAACTCTTTCTTTTCCTTGCAAAAATCGCCCGATTACAAAAATTGAGGCTAAACTTATAACCGTAACGCCAAAAATAACTTTAGCGACATCGTCGTGCCCCTTCAATGCTAAATCATACCCCATAGCACAGAGAGCTACCACTACTATTCCACCTACTACCAACCCGCCCCACGAACGATTTGC
>PLXB01000052.1 GCA_003151215.1 Ignavibacteriota bacterium | reverse complement strand
CATTGCAGAAGTGCGTCAAGCTCTTCAGAGACTTCTCACTGCAGTTTCTCCCATCGATCGTAAACGTATTCCGGGGCTTGATGAGAAGCGCTCTGATATTATCGTTGCGGGGGCATTAATTCTGGAGGAATCGATGCGATTGCTCGGAATCAGGGAATTAACGGTCAGCAGTTATGCTCTGCGTGAAGGAATCATCTATGATTATATTCATAAGCTTCGAACCAGTAATGATGTTCACGGTAAAATACGCGATGTACGTGAACAAAGTGTAAGGCATTTAGCGGAGATCTCGAATTATGAGCAAATCCATGCCGATCACATTGCCGCACTTTCACTTTCGATCTTCGATCAAACAAAAAGATTACATCGCCTCGGAATCGAATCAAGAAATTATCTTTATTATGCATCGCTGCTTCATGATATCGGCTATCATATTTCACATGCTGAGCATCATCAGCATTCCTATTATATCATCAGTCATGCCGATCTGTTAGGATTTACGAACGAAGAGATCGAGATCATTGCCAATATTGCCCGCTATCATCGTAAATCTCATCCAAAGTTACGACATGAAGGGTTTGCCAGATTGAATACTGATGAGCATCGTGACCAAGTTCGGAAGCTCTCGGCTATTATCCGCATTGCTGAAGGATTGGACCGGGGAAACATAGGTATTGTGCGAAGCGTAGAATGCAATATCAGCCGAAATAGCGTTGAATTCCGCTTAAAACCAAAGAAAAACGCCTCTCGCGACCTTGAATTAGAGATATGGGGAGCGGAGCGTAAGAAAATGCTGTTTGAGGAAGTCTATGGCCGCGAAGTGCGGTTTGTGGAGGTATAGGCTTATTCTAAGTGATTGCAAGAAGGGCATTAGCCCGAAAAAGTAATTTTAAGACACTGAAATTACAATACCAATATCAACATTTTAGATCGGCGTGAGTGTCTAAAGCCTTTGTCGCGTGGACATCGTTTGAATTTTTCTATTGATCAATGCTAAATTTTATACAAAAAATATTCGGTTCGAAGACAGAGAAGGATGTGAAGGAATTACTTCCTGTCGTCGACCAAATTAATGAGGAATACGCGAAGCTTGCTTCTCTTTCCGATGAAGAACTTCAGGCGAAGACTTTTGAATTCCGCGCTCGTATAAAAGAAGCCACAGGAGAGATCGAAGATGAGATGAGTCAGCTTCGTGAAGATTTGAAACAGGACCTCCCTCACGGAGATAGAATAAAGATTTTCGATAGGTTGGATGAACTTCAGAAAGAGCTGGAAGAGGAGACAAAACTCATTCTCGACGATCTTCTTCCCGAAGCCTTTGCAGTAGTTAAGGATGCATGCCGGCGACATGTCGGCAAAGAATGGCTTGCTGCCGGGCAAAAAGTGAAATGGGATATGGTCCCTTATGATGTGCAACTTATCGGCGCCGCCGTTCTGCACCAGGGCAATATTGCCGAAATGGCAACAGGCGAAGGTAAGACGCTTGTTGCGACGCTTCCGATGTATCTCAATGCTCTTCCGGGAAAAGGCGTCCATCTTGTGACGGTCAACGATTATCTTGCCCAACGCGATTCTGAATGGATGGGACAGATATTCAAATTTCTCGGACTTTCAGTCGGCGTAACNNTGAAGATATGGTCCAGCGCCCGCATAATTATGCAATCGTAGATGAAGTAGATTCGGTTCTCATCGATGAAGCTCGCACTCCACTGATCATTTCCGGTCCGGTCGAAAGCTCGGAACATAAATTCGATGAACTTAAGCCGTATGTTGAACGCCTCATTAATGCTCAAAAAAATCTTGTTGCAAAAATCGTAGGCGAAGCTGAAGAGTTGCTCAAAACCGGCGATGCGGAAAAGCGCAAAGAAGCCGGAGTTCTTCTTGTCCGTGCGCATCATGGCATGGCAAAAAATAAGCGTCTGATGAAATTGCTTTCCGAGGGCGAGATGCTCAAGCTGATGCAAACGACCGAGCTTGAATATATGCGGGATTCTAGTCGTAATATGCATTTGATAGACGACGAATTATTCTTCGTCATTGAAGAGAAAAACCATCAAATTGATCTTACTGATAAGGGACGGGATGTTCTTTCAGGCGGCGGTACAGACCGCGACCTTTTCATTCTGCCTGATATTGCAACAGAACTTTCGCTGATGGAGAATGGAAATCTTTCTGTCGAAGAGAAGCAGCAGAAAAAAGACCAGCTCAATATTCTTTATGCCGATCGCTCTGACCGTTTACACACAATTTCCCAGCTTCTTCGAGCATATTCTCTTTATGAGAAAGATGTTGAGTATGTCGTACAAGATGGAAAAGTAATGATCGTTGACGAATTCACCGGACGTATCCTTGCCGGACGTCGTTATTCGGAAGGTCTGCATCAAGCCATTGAAGCAAAAGAAAGCGTCCAGGTCGAGCGAGATACGCAAACGATGGCCACGATCACACTCCAGAATTATTTCAGGATGTATCATAAACTATCGGGAATGACCGGTACTGCTGAAACTGAAGCTGGTGAACTCTGGGACATTTACAAATTGGAGGTCGTAGTTATCC
>PLXB01000180.1 GCA_003151215.1 Ignavibacteriota bacterium | reverse complement strand
GATATAATATCCGAAGACATTATTGAAATCAACTTTCAGCGATGAGACGCCGGTTCTCTCGCGTTCGCGTGTTTGAATTTCGAGAAGTTTCTGCCGGCTTGAAGAGGTCAGTTCGCGGAGTTCATCGAGTTCTGCGTTTGCTCCATCGCGGATGACTAAAAGATTGGCAGGGTTGACGGGTGCTTCGGGATTGATCGTGCGATCAATTGTTTCTGCAAGTTCGGTAAGCGGGCGAAGATCAGTGGCAAGCATATTCAAAAGAGCCGATGTACTCGCCCCTTCGGATGATTCGGGCGCAAATTCCGAAATAATTTTCAGGAGATCCTTTATATCCGGAATCCGCCAGAGTGTGAATTTCAAACTCAGGAAATCGCGCGGCGAAAGAATTCGTGAACTTGCAAAACGTCCTGTCAGGCGTTCAAGATCACTAAGTTCGCGAAGCTGCAAGCGAAGTTGCTCACGTTGTTCACGTGCTTCGACTAAAAGCGCAACTGCATCGAGCCGCGAAGTGATCTTCAGGTGATTGCGAAGCGGCATGGCAAGCCACTTTCTTAGAAGCCTTGCTCCCATTGCCGTTGAAGTTTCATCAAGCACTCCGAGCAGTGATGCATTATTGCCGTCATCGGAAAGCGGGAAAAATATTTCCAGATTGCGGCGCGTCGATTGATCGAGGATCAGCGTATGGCTTGTATCGAAACGTGTGATGCGCGTTACATGCTGAAGTGTTGTAGCCGAGCGGGTCTCTCGTAAATAATCGAGAATGGCTCCCGCAGCAGTGACGGCAAGGGTCTGATCGTCAATGCCAAAACCTTTCAGCGACGTTGTTGCAAAATGATCAAGCAAAAGTTTTCGCGCCGTTTCGGGATTGAATGCCCACTCTTCGCGCTTAGTAAGCGTCGGTTTATTTTCAAGCGAGAGGATGTAAGGGGCAAGTTCAAATTTCTGCGCGTCACGCCGTGAGACAAGAAGCTCACGCAGACCGAGCGAAGAAAGATGCTCGGCAAGATGAGATTCCGCGACTTCTCCGGCAACAAATTCGCCTGTAGAAACATCGGCATACGCAAGTCCGGCAACGCCGCCGGAAGCGACAATCGCTCCGACGTACGTATTGCGACCGGTCTCCAATAATTTATCATTCATCGTCACGCCCGGTGTAACGACTTCAACAACTCCGCGCTGCACAATACCTTTTGCAAGTTTCGGATCTTCAAGCTGCTCACAGACGGCAACGCGGTAGCCGCCGCGAATCATTTTCGGCAGATAGTTATCGAGCTGATGATGCGGGAATCCGGCAAGTTCGATATTTCCGGCTGTGCCGTTATTGCGTTTGGTCAGTGCGATGCCTGTGACCTTTGCCGTTATGATCGCATCTTCACCGAAGGTTTCGAAGAAATCGCCCATCCGGAAAAAGAGGATCGTATCCGGATATTTTGCCTTGATGGAAGTATATTGCCTCATCAACGGCGTCTGTTTTTCTTCGGCGCTTTTTGGTTCTTTTGGCATCAATAGGTGCTCACATCAATTGCAACAAAGTTACGAAAAAATAGAACGAAGTTTTAAACGCTCGCATTTCGAACAAAGAGGTAATTGAACAGCATGGGATTCCTCACTTCGTTTAGAATGACATATAATACTGTCGCCCTCCCGAAAGAAGTCATATTTTTGCATCAATGAAGATCTACCGGAATATCTCTACTCTCGTTACACCTGTCGGAAAATCAGCTTTGCGAGGCGAAGCAATGCGAAAAAATGTTCTGACGGTGAAGGATGCTTGCATTATCGTAAACGACGATGGCACCATCATTGATGTCGGAAGTAAGAGAGAACTTCATGCCAACAATGTTGGTGAAGAGATCGACTGCAAAGGTTTGCTTGCCCTTCCCGGTTTTGTCGATTCGCATACTCATGCCGTCTTTATGGGTGAGCGGAGTAATGAATTCTGCCTGCGTGCTGAAGGAAGGAGTTATCAGGAAATAGCAGCGGCAGGTGGAGGAATCAGATCAAGTGTCGAGAAAGTTCGGAATGCGACGGCTGAAGAAATTGCTCACCATTCTCAAAAATTTGTTCGGAACGCTCTTTCGCTCGGAACGACGACGATGGAAATAAAATCCGGATATGGATTATCGGTTGAGTCGGAGCTTGCCCTGCTTCAGGCTGCGAGGCTTGTCGGCGAAATGACTGGAATGAAAATCATCCGTACGTGGCTTGGTGCTCATGCTGTTCCTGCGGAAATGAAGCAATCGGATTATATTGAAGAATTGATCCATGAGCAATTGCCAAGAGTCATAAAAGAGAATGCAGCAGAATTCTGTGATGTTTTTTGCGACGAAGGATATTTTACCATCGATGAAACAGAGCGCATTTGCAGTTTAGCAAAACAAGCGGGACTGAAAATAAAACTGCATGCCGATGAGTTAGCCGATACCGGAGGTGCGGCGCTTGCTGCAAAACTCGGCTCTTATAGTGCCGATCATTTGTTGAAGATTACTGATGTTGGAATTTTGGCATTAGCAAAAAGCGAGAGAACTATCGCTACACTTCTGCCTATTACGGCAATGTGCATCAGATCGCTCTATGCTCCAGCACGGAAAATGATCGAAGCCGGATGCGCTGTTGCCATTGCAACCGATTGCAATCCGGGATCATCGATGAGCGAGAATATGCAGCTTGCGATTTCGCTGGCAGTGATCGGAATGCAGATGAGTCCGGAAGAAGCTTTGGTTGCAGCAACGCTCAATGGAGCGGCCGCAATTGACAGAGCTTCAACTTATGGCTCCATAGAAAAAGGGAAAACGGCGGATTTTGTACTGTACGATATTCCGAGCCTTTCCTATCTGCCATATCATATCGGCGTAAGTGATATTGTTGGAGTATTTAAGAATGGAAAGTTAATAAGCGGAAGCCTTTAATATGAGAAATGTCATCTTCATCATTGCGATCTTTTTTTGGATCCTGAACATGATCGCCAAGAGCAAGAAAAAACAGCAGCAAGCTGCTGAGCGCGAAAAGATCGCCACATTGAATAAGCGCGTGAAACAGCGGTCTGCAACCGCGCCGAAGGAAACGACGCCGCGCCAGCGAGTCCCCGCTGAAGTGCAGGCTCTCTTTGAGGAAAGAAAGGTGCAGATCCCGGCAACCGATTATGAACTGGCGTATGCTTCGACCGATTATATATCTGAAGAAAAGAAACCTGAAGCGAAAATCCTGACTGAGCCTAAAGGAGTATCGCAATTTAAGAAGAATTACGGAATGAAATCATCCCTGGGTACCGAATCATCGGAAGAGAAAGAAGCATACGATAAAGATAAAGCGATCATACCGAAGCTGTCGTTGACAAGCGGAGGCATTAAGCAATATATTATTGCAGCAGAGATTTTGGGGAAACCGAAAGCATTAAGGAAATAGCATTGGCACGCGCAATAAAATTCAGTACTAATAAGAAGATCGAAGCCCTCGATGTAAAGGATTTCGACGTTTCGACATTTATCTTTGTGCTGCTGCTGACCATCGGCGGTGTTTTTGCGATCTATAGCGCAACGTATGCGGCGCAGATGAATGACCGCTTCAGCCAGCAATTACTTTTCGGGTCGGTAGGTATTGTGATCCTCATTGTGATGGCTCTTGTTCCGGTACGGTGGTTCTCGATAGGAGCGTATCCCTTTTACGCGCTGACGCTCGGATTTTTAGTGCTGGTGCTCGTTAAAGGAGAAGTAGTCTATAACCAGAAGAACTGGCTTTCGCTTTTTGGTGGCTTACGCTTCCAGCCCTCTGAACTTGCAAAGCTCGGCACGATCATGGCGCTGGGGAAATATCTTTCCGGCGATAGAAGACTGACCAGGCCGTTCGATTTTGTCATTGCCTGTGCAATCGTCATCATACCAATTGCGCTTATCCTGCTCGAGCCGGATCCTGGAAGCGCGATGGTCTATGTCGCATTGCTCTTTATCGTTCTGCTCTGGGCAGGCACCGATCTTTTTTTTCTTCTGACCATTGTCGGCTCCGCCGTGGTTGCCGTGCTCTCTCTTTTCGGAAAAACTCCGATGATCTTTTCCGTTCTTTCTATCGGTGCAATGCTTTTTTTCTTTTTCCGGAAGAATCTTATCACAACAGCCGTCGCTTTTTTGATCCTCATCGGTGCATCCTTCAGCGCCGATTTTATTTATAACCACATGCATCCTTATCAGCGGGAGCGCATCGATCTCCTTCTCAATCCTGAAATGGATCCTTTGGGCGGAGGCTATAATATCATTCAGACGAAGATGGCGATCGGCTCCGGCGGCCTGTTCGGAAAAGGATACTTGCAAGGTTCCCAAACGCAGCTTCGTTTCGTCCCGAAGCAATGGACCGATTTTATCATGAGCGTTCCGGCCGAAGAATTCGGTTTCATCGGCTCAATCGTCATACTCTTGCTTTATAGTTTTTTGATCTACAGAAGTCTTGCCATTGCCTCATCGGTGCGAAGTAATTTCTCAAGCATTGTGGCGATCGGCATCACGGGTATCTGGTTCTTGCATGTAACAGTAAATATCGGCATGACAATTGGTCTTTTTCCCGTTGTCGGAATTCCCCTTCCCTTCATGAGCTACGGCGGTTCGTCGCTGATCACGAATATGCTGATGGCAGGAATTCTTATGAATCTCTACCGCAACAGAAGAGTAATGTTCTGAGATTCTACTTCTTACACGATCTACACAAAATTAAAAGCGAATGGCCATCGATGCCGTAAACCCGAGTTTTCCCCCGCTCGAAACGCCATCCTGACCTTCGATAAATACGCCGGTATTTTTGACATAGACTCCGGTGTATTCTAATTCAGGAGAGAAAGAGATAGTATGTGAAGGCTGCCAAATGAAGCCTGCAGAGATTTTACCCATCGGACCTGCCGTGCCGAAACCGGCAACGGCTCTTGCTTCGGGATGACAATCAAAAAACTCAAGCTCGGGATCGGAAACAGTAACCGAAGCACCTCCCCAGGTAACAGAGTAAAATTCATCATACATATCATCGCTCTTCTCACGATAGAACGGGAATGTTTCCCTTCCTGCTTCGATACCGATTGCAATAACCGGAGTGACTGCATATTTCAAGGCTGCGCCCCAATTATTCATCGGAGGAACAGTAGCCATATCCAGTCGTCCCGGATAAAATTTCAGGGTTGAGATTCTGCTGATAGAAAACGATATTCTTTCACCCCAGGCCATTTCCGAATAAAGAGCATCATTCTCATTTGCGATCGAAGTATGATCCAATGGATTTGCAACATTCTTATCTTGCTTAGCCAAAATCGGATTTTCCGATGTAATGACAGGCAGTAAAGTTTCGACCGAACGTATATCAAAAATTCGCAGATTCTCTTCCGCATTATCTTTTGGCGGAAGTTGCGAAGCCGTGATAGTATTATGAACATTAGTATTCTTTGTACTTGTAAAAAGTATTGAAGAACGTTTTGATCCCCCAGACGCCTGCGACAGAACTTGAAAATTGCGGTTCATATCTGCGCCCGCTTCTGTATGGTTTTGTTCAAAAGAAGAGATAGGAGCATTAGGACTTTCACTTGATATCGAATTACTCATTCCGATCAGGAAAAGGGTGGCAGCCATTACTATAATTAAAGGAGTAATGATTTTCTTTATGCCTGAAGAAATCCCGACAGTAGGATCGCCTCCGGCAGCATAAGGGCGAGCATCTCTGGTCGTCGAAGGAATTAATCCGACGGATGATGCAATCGCTCCGCTAACCAACATTTCAGCACGTTCAGAATCCCAGGTTCCTTTTATTCTTGCAAGCAGAGTATCTTTCAATTCCTTTTCGGGCTCAGGCATTCCCTCTGCAAGGTAGAGGTATGTTGCAGAGAGCATATTTCCGACATTACGAAATTCCCTCTGAAGTTCAGGAGATTGTGAAAGTGTGCGCTCAAATGCCGCATTTTCCTCATGCGTCATCAAACCGAGATTGTAGCGCCGGATTTGCAGCGCTGTCTCATTCATAGAGCGATCTATTTGTTTCATAATCTTACCGAAAAAGCTGCTTGCTTGTGGGATAGGAAATTCGTGCTTTCTTCAAAAGTTCTTTTTCACCTTCACCACTATAATTACATGCGAGCGATAAACTTGGATTCATTGAAACTATACTCATTACGTAAAGTCGTTTTCTGCAAATAACAGAGATTTTCGCAATGCCAACAGGCTTCTTCGAATCTTCGTCTTAACTGTACCTAAGGGCATCTCTAATTGTCGAGAGATCTCCAAATGCGAGTATCCTTTAAAAAAGGCCATATCGAGCAAGTTCACTCTATCTTTCGGAAGAGTCTCAAATGCAAGAGTGAGCATTTCTTTTCGGTCCCTAAGGATGGCGTTATCTAACAATGTATCCTCAATAAGCTCAAATTCACGCAGGAGCAATGCGGTATCATTGTCTGAGATAGTGATCGACGCCTTCTCACGGCGCAGTCGTGCCGAGCGGATGTGATTGATTGCCATATTATGTGCGATTCGGATAAGCCAATTTCTCGGCGAGCCTAATTCGGGCTTAAATGTATTACCTCTGCGCCACACCTTCATAAACACATCCTGAAGGATATCTTTGGATTCCTCCTTATTCTTAAGCATGCTGAGAAGAGCACCATAAATGAGGCGCGAGTACCGGTCGTAAAATTCGGAAAAAGCTGCGCTATCCCCCTTTGCTATTTCCTGAAGCAGATACTCATCCGTTTGCTCCATGTACAGGTTCTGAATGATGTGGATTGAATGAAAAGTATTTATCGGGGGAGTTTGGATAATCACACCGTAACTGAGAACGAAACTAAAAGGGAATTGGGGATAGAGAAATCATTTTATGAAGACCTAAGCTTCTGTGACATTCTGAATTATCACCAAACGCGAAACTTAGAGGGGATATTTGGAATCAACTTATCACCGTATAGCTTGAGTTCCCAGATTTTCTCTGATCGCCACGGGTAATTCGGTGAAATACGAGAAATTCGCTCCAAGCGATCCGCTGCTGAAGATTCCTACTTCTACTCCGGAGAATGAAGTGTTCACCGTCGTGGTGTTTACGAGGCGATCGGTCATTTCCGTATGAGAGATCATCGGTTGTGCCAGAATGGCTAAAGGGAAAGTCGTTTGATCGAATGCGGTTTGCGAATCACTGCCCGAGCCTGGAAGCTGATACCCCGCAGCCTGAAACCTCCTGCCAAAATCATTCAGAAGCGGCTCTGCAGTGTGGCAGGTAAAACACGTCGTATTATATTTTCTGGCGAATAAAGGGATCGCATCTGCACGATCGGCAATACCAAAAATAAGCGACGAAACAGTGGAAGCCAATCGTAATATGTCCCTTACTTTCACTTTCCTGATCCTAATGAGCATTCATCATTTCCCGTTTTTTATCAAGAAAGAGAAATATCACTAACAGTAACTCGACTACCTTGACCGAAAGATCAAACGGATCAAGCTGCCCCTCCGATGGACTTCCAAAGAAAAACCACAGGATGATCGTGAGACCGGTATATCCCAGCAATATCCAGCGCAGGGGTTCATGGAATGATCTGAATTGAGGAAGAACAAAGGCAGTTACTAATGCCAGATATCCTAAACCATTCAACAAGAAAGCAGAACGCAGTTCTTCATCGGGCTGCGAAGCAAGATAAAGATGCGGCGCTGCAGTAAGAACTACCAATATGAAAATGGGAATATGGAAAGAATGAACATGTGAGTTGTCTTTAGTCAACCCAGGGGAGGATTCGGCAGATAGTGTTGAGTTCATAAGTAAAATGAATCGTTTAAAAATTCTTACTGGTGATACAGGCCAGCGTAGGTCTTGGATTCAATTCTGTTTCATTAAGGATGATTTTCGTTGTATAATTCTTTACCTGTCTTTGATTCAAAGGTTTTCTCCGAATTTTTGTAATTTTCAGTTTTTCCGGTGAATCCGGTTCAGCTCCCCGATTGTATGTTCGTAAGATAAGATTGCTTTCTATCGGACGTGAAATCCCTGTAACTTTTTTCATGGGGATGCGTTATGTGTTGCAACACTTATTTAGTCTATCCCCCTTTTTGTTCATCAATCATCTTGAAGCATAATTAACAATGAAATACAATACCATCTCAAAAAAGCTGCTTGCTGTTGGGGCAATTGCAGCCGTGTTGGGTCTCGCATCCTGCAAAAGCACAACTACCGCTACCAGCACTCCGAGCTATCAGATAACTAATCTCGTTACCGATACTGTCGGAGAATTTCCCGGAACCAGAGCCGATCAGAATCTTATCAATGCCTGGGGTATGGCAGTGGATAATTCCGGTAATTTCTACATTGCCGCGAATAACGGCGGTGATTTAGTGGTCTATGACGCCAACGGAAACCAGACTCATGGAGCGATCAATGTTCCCTCACCTACCGGTTCGACCGGGGGTACGCCGAATGGCGTTGTCGTTAATTCGACAACGGATTTCGGAGGTAATATTGTGATCACATCCACCGAAGACGGAATAATCGCCGCCTGGAAATCAGGGACTGCAGCGACGGTTGCCGTGAATAACTCTGCTGCGAATACCGTTTATAAAGGGCTTGCTATGGCGTCATCGGGCGGAAAGAATTATCTTTATGCAACCGATTTTCATAATGGGAAAATTGATGTCTTTGATGCGAACTTCGCTCACGCTGTATTAGCGGGATCATTCAGCGACGGATCAATACCTGCCGGATTTGCACCATTCGGCATTGCCAATATCGGAGGGAACATCTACGTAACCTATGCAAGGCAAAAGGTCGGTATGCATGACGATTCCGCAGGAGCCGGTATGGGATATATCAATGTTTTCAATTCGGACGGCACGTTCAAGACCCGCTTCACTTCGCTTGGTACATTGAATTCTCCCGCAGGAGCAGCATTAGCTCCCGCTGGTTTCGGCGATCTCAAGAATGATATTCTCATTCCGAATTTCGGCGACGGCACTATCAGTGCATTCGATGCCAGCGGTAATTTAGTAGGACAAATGAAGGATAAGAGCGGAGCGATCATAAGGATCGAGGGCTTATGGGCTGTTGGATTCGTACCCGCAGGCGGAACCTCCGGCGCCGATCTGAATACGCTGCACTTCAACGCCGGACCGAACGAAGAATCGCACGGACTTGTCGGAATTATCCAGCTAAAATAGCTGCGAAGATATTTTTTTACTCTGATAAAAAATCCTATGAAAGCTCATAGGATTTTTTGTGAGTCGATAAGAGTTAGCAATACGATTGTTACCCCCGCATGGAATATCTGTAACAATTTGCGCTGAAAAGCGTTATCTGTTGCAATAATTATTTTTGTTGTTCCTATTTATTTAAACATCATTTAAGGAGTAAATTACCAATGATACATTCTACAATTTCAAGAAAGCTGCTTGCTGTTGGGGCATTTGCAGCGTTCGCAGGTCTTGCATCGTGCTCAAGCAGTACAACGACCCCTCCGACGCCTACGGTTACACCGAGCGCGGCATATACAGAAACAATTCTCGTTTCCGATCAGTCCGGCATGGGTGCAACAAATCCCACCCCCGATCCGACTCTGATCAATGAATGGGGCATGTCAATAGGTAAGACCGGAATATGGTGGCTGTCATCGAATGGAGGCGGAGTCACCAATGTCTATAGCAGCCTCGGAATTCCTCTTCAAGGTCTGAATCCGGTTCCGGTTTCCTCTCGAAAAAGCGGAGGAAAGGGTTCGCCAACCGGAGTTGTAGCGAACAGTACAGTCGATTTCAAAGGAGGACATTTTATTTATTGCAGTTTAGATGGAATCATTACTGCATGGACTGGCGGTGCAACCACAGTCATTGAAGCCACCGATAGCACTGCAAAATATACGGGAATGGCGCTTGCCAGCAACGGAGGAGCTAATTTCCTATATGTTGCCGATTTCGCAAATAAGAAGATCGTCGTATATGATAAGAACTACACCCTCACTACATTGACAGGTTCGTTCACAGATAATGCATCCCCTGCAATCCCCGCGGCTGCCGGACCGTATAATATTGCTTTAGTCGGCGGACAGCTTTATGTTACATATTCCACATTCGGACCATTAGCGGGGAATGGATACATAAGTGTCTTTAATCTTGACGGTACTTTTGTAAAGCGATTCGCTTCCAACGGAACATTGAATGAGCCCTGGGGTATTGCAATTGCGCCTTCAACATTCGATGCGAAGTTCAAGAATGCATTACTGGTCGGAAATTTCGGCGACGGAACAATTAACGGTTACAATGCTTCAACCGGCGCATATCTGGGGCAGATCTCAAAAGACACAATAAGCACACCGCTGAAGATCGATGGTTTATGGGGTTTAACGGTTACCTCGAGTGCAGGAGGGAATGACTCAACTGCCGTTTACTTTACAGCAGGCCCTTCAAGTGAAACTCACGGCCTCTTCGGCTTTATTAAGCCTAAATAAAAGATAGATCAGTTTTATGATGCCTTGACCGTCGGCATTATTTCCAAAAAAAATATCGGATCCTATGAATTGTGAAAACAATTCATAGGATTTTTTTTATCGCATAATACAATCATAATCAATTCATAATCATTTGATAATCTCGAACGGAAGTTATCCCCGCCGCATTTATGTTTTAATTTACGGTAAAAAATTTGAAATATCAACGCTTGTCTGATTAGCCGCCATCGACATATCTGCCTTGCAAGTGCTCTTTTCGATCCCTGTTCGAGTAGAGCACGGAATCCTCGCCCTTACAAGTTTCATTATCACGAGAAAGTACTATGACAACACTTACTCTTTCCAGAGAGTCAACGCTTTTTGCAGATACGTCATTTTCGCGCGATACCGATCGTAACGAAGAAAAATACTACGATCAGCTTGTCGTCGATACACTCATCATGAGCGATATTCATCTTGGCTCCGAAGTCTCGCGCTCCGAAGAAGCCCTTGAAATGTTGAAGCAATTCAGTTTCACAAGGCTTATCCTGAATGGCGACGTCTTTGAAGATCTGAACTTCAAGCGCCTATCGAAAGAGGATTGGAAATTCCTTTCCTTCATTCGCAAACTTTCCGGCCATAAGCGCGGCGTCGAAGTCGTCTGGGTTGCCGGCAATCACGATGGCATTGCCGAAATTCTTTCGCATCTTCTGGGCTTGGAAGTCTACGACGAATACCTTTGGGATTCCGAAGGCGAAAAATATCTTGCCATTCACGGCCATCAGTTCGATAAATTCCTGAATGAGAACGTTGTCATCTCGGCAATTGCCTGCGGATTCTATAAATTATTTCAACGAATCGATACCGATAATCAACGAGTCAGCCGCTGGATGAAAAACCGAAGCAAAACCTGGCTCAGAGTTTCCGAGAAGATCGCCGCCGATGCCATCGAATATGCCAGAACAAAAGGCGCAAAATATGTTTTCTGCGGCCATACTCATCAATCCATGCAGCGCACTTCGGGTGGCATCACCTATACCAATTCCGGATGCTGGACCGACGTACCCTCTGAATTCATCACCGTCGATAAAACGACAGGGGTGATGCTGAGGGAGTATCGGTAGCTGGCAGCGAACAGTAGAGGCACCTAACCCTTCCATGTCATTCTGAATGGAGCCGAATTGCCGGTGGCAATTCGAGCGCAATGAAGAATCCCCTAAGCAGTTTGCCACCCAACCTAAACCCACAAATTCCGCTTCCAAAATCCCCTGAAGCCATCGTAACCCTATATAAATCAATATTATAACATTTCGCGCGCACAATTTCCTCCTTTAAAACCGAAGAGTCTGCCCATCCGGCAGACTCTTTCCCAATTCCATAAATTTCTTGTTGCAGCAATTCCATAAATTCCAGTCACAAAGATACGAAATAAAAAGCCGTTTGTCAAGGTGCCCATCGAAGGTTTTTATTAACAATTTATCCACAGCCGCTGGTTCAGCTTTCTCGATATCAAGCAGAGCTGGGAGTTATTTCTTTTTAGCCTTCGGTTCAGGCAAATTATGGGAGATAATTTTCCCTAAATGAATCTCAAACTGGTTGAGCTTCTCGCTATAAGTTAGACCTTTGAATTTCACCTCAGCTCGCAGATTCTTGCCTGTAGAACCAATTGGACAATAAAATTCAACGGAATCGAAATCACGAGCTACATCTTCTTTGCCCTTAGTAATCACCAATCGCTGTGCATAAAAATTAGTATTGTCCCTGTACTCAATTCGCTTCTTTCCGAAAACGATTTCTTCCAGCCATTTGCGTTTGATTCGCAGTGTTAAGTTATTTTTTTCCAAAGTATTTATTCTCCTTAAATTTAATGGTGTTATTCATACTTGCTCCGGATATCTTCAATTTCGAACCCACTACCAATAATAAATTCAACCTCACTATGGAAGGTTGTTCCTGCAAAAGTGTAACTCGCCAGAGCTACGATACGTGCTGGGGTACTGTTAATATTTACTGGTAGTCTAAATACACGGTTCTCGGGCGATTGGGGGAGAAGCATTGTATGCATGGGAAGTGCGGACCATTGGATCACATTATCACTCGATCTCACTCCAATATTAAACGAGGTCACGTTTGCAGGAGATGTGCCAATATTTTCGATTTTAACTATAAATGTATCACCCTTTTCATAACCATTCATCTCTTTACGGGACAACTTCACCCAAGGTCTCGAAGTCGCTTCGTGAATTTGCTGAGTAACCCGAACACTCGCCCTCATCTCTCTCCATAGTTTCACAGTAAAGAAAGCATAGGTTGCAGTGGCAATCGCTGCAATCCAAGTACCTATAGCTATCCAATATTCTACGCACATAGATGAAATTGTGATTTATTTTTCACCCTCCACCACCTTCACCTCCTCCTCGCTCAGCCCATACAACTCATAAACCAATTTATCAATTTCCGAATCTGTCGCTGCGACGAGGCGCTCTATTCGCGTTTTTTCATTCGGCGTTTTTATCTTCGGTAATTCCTTGTTCAATTCGAGCATGCGATCGACGAGGGTGATAAGTTTATCCTGTATCTTCCTATTGCCATTAATTTCTTTTATTGGCAATTCTTTGATTATACTGGGCTTCACTTCAGCAAATATTTTTCCAATCTGCGGGCATTTCTTTTTATACACATAGTCAAACAGTTTGCTATTAAGTAAAGCTGTCAGATATTTTAAATCGAATTTTTTTGAGGTAACAATAAAAAGAGAGTTTTGCGGATAAAATTTCAGGTCGTCATAACTAACCTTGATGTTGTCACTAGTCCTCCTAAGCAAGATTTTCGGTGACAACATCTTCTCTTCGTTCGATGCATACATTAGACCTTTACCGTATCTAATATACTGATTCCCAGGGTAATTAATGATATACTTGCTAATGTTTCCACCTACGAGTAATGGCTTCCACTCGTCAGATTTCTTAGTCGATGAATGATAAATTCTTTCATCTTGCATTTCTTTTGTTTGCACTGGTACACCATACCCGACTTGATAGGGTTTAATGCCAAAAATAATCTCGTTGTTCTCACCAAATAATTCCGAACCGATCGAAATTTTTGAAAGAATATTATCAAAATACTCATCCCTTTCGATAGCAATTCTTCGCAGTGGATCTTTTAACCAAGTTGCTTTATTTATTAGATTTTCAGAGATTGTTTCTCTTCTCTTTTCTCTTCTGACCTGAACAGGTGTTTCCGTATCTAAAATTTTTTGAGCAATTATTGTTGAACTTTCTACAATTGCTTTTTTGAAAACACCATCACCCAAGTCAACTATTTCAAATATTCGATATCTTAAAAGCTCTTCACGAATGTTGTTTGCATTGTTAATTAACAGCCAGGTATTTGGTAAAATTAGCCCGACCATTCCTTCACTTTTTGCGATTCGAAAAGAATTAAAAAGAAAATAGAAATAGCTATCTTTTGTTTTTGAGGGTACAATTTGAAACTGATTGACCAAATATTTTTTTTCTTCTGCAGAAAACATTGCACCCCATGGTGGATTCCCAATTATCGTATCAAATCCACCTCGCTTCATAATATCTGGGAATTCCCTATTCCAATCAAATGGATTAGTCTTTTTGTCATCACCAGAAAAAAGTCCGTCGCTGAAATCCGGACCGATCAGCGAGTTGCCGCATTTGATATTCTCAGAGAGATCAGGCAGAATGCGCTCAACTGATAGTTTCAGATTTGTGCCTGCTTCGCCTTCAAGGCATTTGAGCATCAGGTTCAGCTTCGCCACTTCCACGGCTTGCTCATCTATATCTACGCCGTAGATATGTTCGAGTAGTATGCGTTTGCGTTCTGGAGTGGTTAGGGCGTAAGCGCCATTACCTATTTCATAGATGGGCGAATTCTTTTGTTTTATTATCTCAGCGGCATACTGCGAATATCCATGGAGATATGAATTCAGTAGATAGTTATAAGCACCTAAAAGGAATGAACCGGAGCCGCAAGCCGGATCGAGAATATTTAAAGTCCTCGGGCTTTCATTCTTTTTTGAAGATTTGAGATTGCCACGAACGGCTGAAGCCGTTCTCGCAATGACATTACTTGGATTTTCTTCTAAAAGCTTTCCGACCGTGTTCTTGACGATGTAATCCACAATATAGGTCGGTGTATAATAGACTCCGCCTGCTTTGCGGACTTCGGGCTTCTCTTCGATCTTCACCATTCCGCCCGATGTCATGCGGATGACCTTGCCTAAGAACTGCTCATAAACCTGACCGAGAATATCGGCAGGTATAACATCGAAAAGATACTGGCTCTTCGGATAGTAAAGATTTTCGATGATCTCTTTGATGACCTTATCATCAAGTTTCAGATTCGGTGAGATCGTATCAAGTTCGGCATCGCTCTTATGCGCCTTATCGCCTTTACGGAAATAGAACAACCCGGAGTTATAGCGGTTATCTGCGGCTTGAAAGAGCGAGAAAAGATTCTTGAATGAATTGTTATTCTTAACCGCTTCCAAAAGTCTTCCATCTTCTTCAATGGCTCGCGCCTCGCAAATCCTCAAGAATATAATTCTATCCAAAATTCGCTGTGTTGCAAATTTTAATTCTTCTTCAGAAATCTTATTATTCTTTGCAATATTCTTCGCAAGGATTTCACGCCAATGCTCGATGGTCAGAAGAATATCTTTATCAACAGTCGTCGTGCCGCGTTTGCCCTTGCTTCCCGCGGCGAACTTATCGAAATTCCCTTTAATGACGGAATCTTTGGAAAAGATACCGGCGATCTCATCCCATTTATTGATGTAATCTTTATAAGTGAAATAATCGACTCTGGCAACCGAAGGCTTATCGGTTGGTTTTGGTTTTACGGTGCAATCGTAAATGGCGAACTCTTCAAAATCGGTGAGGACGCAGATACTAAGTTTTTTATTCCATCCGTAATTGCGAACCTGATAGGCAGGAGCAGAATCTTCTTTGAGATATACCGAAGGCTTCTTTGCTTCGACAAAAAATTTCAACGTGCCACCGATTCGGAATCCGTAATCCGGAGCTTTCGATGTTCCGCCGATCTTTAATTGATCTTCATGAATAACATCCTGATATTGCATTGCCGCACCGATGGAGTTATCCATATCCCATCCAAGCATAGAGAACATGGGGTCGATGAACTCAACTCTGACCTGAGTTTCGTTCTGCGCGCGTTTAAGCTGATCGATATTTCTATCGAAATTTTCAACGAGATCAATGATCTTTTGCGGTGCAGGCATTGCGTGATATAATTGCTATACAAAGATACGCAACGACCATAGAGTACCGGAGATCAAGCTTAAAATCCCAAAATTTCCCCAACTTCGGCGCCTTACCCTCGAAAACGTCCTATATTTGTGACGCTAATTTCGTCATAGAAGCGACATTCGTAAAACAACGATGTTAACCACAACTCTAAAATTCCAATACCAAAAGATCAGGGAGAATCTCATTACTTTCTGGCTGATCGTAGTGACGGGGCTTGCAGTATTGTATGTGGGGTATCGGCATGGATCAATGCTCCAGGCAACCAGTTACTTATTCGTCATGTGGCTGTTCTCATTTTTAATTGATCTTTATGCATTGAAACGGCCGGCGAAAAATGATTTTCCTGTGCGCGAGCCGAAACGGGAAACGATGTATTTTTTTCTTTGTGTATGCGGAGCAATACTCTTTCTTTTCCTGCGCTTTTCTCTTGATTGGCAAAACCTGAAACCGCTCCTTCGGCTATCGGTGGCATCTCTTCTGGTCTTCCTCTATCCTATAGTACTTGCCATCATATTTCTGCTTTTAAAATATAAGCCGAAGGATCTGGGATTTCGGCTTCAAGGCTTGCTTCTGGTGGTACCTGTTATTGCTATTTCCTTTATTACCAACCGGATCGTTTCGCCTGAAAATCTTACATGGGATATTGTTGTCGCTGAAAGCGGAGGAGTTCTGGGAGCAATACTTTCCGGTTTTATCTTAGCAGGTCTATCGGAAGAATTCTTTCGCGTTGTCGGCCAGACAAGGCTCGGAGCTCTTACGCGGAATTTTGGCACAGGCTGGTTTATCACAACAATCATCTGGGCTTTGATGCATGCGCCAAAATGGTATGGTGAGAGCCATGATATAACCGAAGCGCTTTTAAGTTCGGTCCGGATAATTCCTATCGGGCTCATGTGGGGCTACCTAACACACAGAACGAAAAGTATTCTGCCCTCAGTGATCGTGCATGGCACAAACGTTTGGGGTTTACAGAATTTTTAGACAATTTTCGCCAACTTCGGCGTCTCACCCTCGAACAAGTCCTATATTTGTAACGGAAAGTTTGTCGCAGAAGCGGCATTTTCTCAGCCGAAGAGTTGTTTTCATGCGGCTATAAAGGAAGACCATCACTAATTCACCATGCTGAACGAATTTAGTCACGTTTTTGCATTTTTTCTTCTGAGTATCATTTTTGTTGCCGGCGGGCTCGTCACCAACTACTTTATCCGTCCGCATAAACCGAATGAGCTGAAGCTTTCGATCTATGAATGCGGCGAAGACCCCATCGGTTCGGGGTGGATGAAATTCAATATCCGGTTTTACGTCGTCGCCCTCATCTTTATCCTTTTCGACGTCGAAATAGTTTTTCTTTTTCCGTGGGCTGTTGTCTATAAGCAAATGGGTACGCTGGCATTTTATGAAATGCTCGCATTTCTTGCAGTGCTGATCGTCGGTTTTGCGTATGTATGGGTCAAAGGCGATCTCGATTGGGTACGTCCGAAACCGTACGTTGCCGAATTGAACGACCTGATCTCGCGCGATAAACCGCGCATCGCGCCACGACCCGTGCCGCAGGTGGCAATGCCTGTTCCGGAAGAAGTGGGAGTCAATTAAAAATTAAAAATTAAAATGTAAAATTGGGGATCGGGGATCCGAAATTACATTTACAAACCCATTTTTAATTTTACATTTTACATTTTACATTGTGAAATACTGTGGGATTACTAGATAAACACGACAATCCGTTCGAATCCGGGAACATCATTATAACAGGGACAGATACGCTCATCAACTGGGCGCGACTATCGAGCCTATGGATGATGAGCTTCGGGCTTGCCTGCTGCGCGATCGAGATGATGGCGGCATCGGCTTCGCATTATGATATCGGCAGATTCGGAGTTATTCCGCGACCCTCACCGCGGCAATCGGATATCATGTTGATCTCCGGCACGGTAACGCTGAAGATGGCAACACGCACAAAACTTTTGTATGAGCAAATGCCCGATCCGAAATATATTGTTTCGATGGGATCGTGCTCGAATTGCGGCGGGCCATATTGGGAGCATGGCTATCATGTACTCAAAGGTGTTGACCGCGTTATCCCTGTCGATGTTTATGTGCCGGGCTGCCCGCCAAGACCGGAAGCGCTTCTGGAAGGACTTATTAAGGTGCAGGAGAAGGTGCGTAAATCATCACTTGCGAAAACAGCAGTATAGGTGTCATTGCGAGGAGCCCGCAGTAGCGGGCGACGAAGCAATCTCCTTGATATGCAGGCAAAGGCTAGTCTCTACAATACTGTAAGGGGATTGCTTCGGAGGACTAAAGTCCTTCTCGCAATGACAACATTTTAAGAGAGCATGACAAATAAAGAAATTTACGATAACGTCAAAGCAGCGTTCGGCGAGAAGATCGGCGAATGGCATGAGCAGACGGGCAGCGAGTATATGAAGCGCATGTCTTCATATGCCGATGTTGCAGATTCCGGATATATCCGTGATGTCTGCCTTTACCTGCGCGACGAAAGCGAACTCGGTTTCGATAGCTTGCTCAATCTTTCTTCGCTCGATAATGGTGATAACACGTTATCGGTTACCTATCATCTGGAAGCAAGAGCGAAGAAGCAATATTTCGCATTGAAGGTTACGGTACCTGCTGATAATGCCGTCGTGCCTTCGGTAACCGATGTCTGGAGCCATGCAAACTGGCATGAGCGTGAAGCATGGGATATGATGGGAATAAAATTCCTCGGGCATCCCGATATGCGCCGCATTCTTTTGGATGAAGATTGGGTTGGACATCCGCTTCGCAAAGATTATAAGCATCCCGAGTTTTATAGAGGAATGAAAGTACAATACTAAAAAAAATTACGAATTACGAATTAGAAATTACGAATTAGAAATTACGAATGGGATCGTTTCTTCGAAACCCGATCCCCGAAACCCGAATCTATGGCAGAAGTATTAGAGAGAAAAATGCAGACGGCTCCCGCTCCGGTGAAAGTCGTGCCGGCGGAGAAGCAAGAACCGAATAGGCTCAGGACCGAAGAGATGGTGCTGAATGTCGGTCCGCAGCACCCATCGACCCACGGCGTGCTGCGTCTGGAAACGGTGCTCGATGGCGAGCTCGTTGTCGATACTGTTCCGTTTCTCGGTTATCTGCACCGCTGCTTCGAAAAACATGCCGAGGCGATGACCTATCCACAGGTTATTCCTTACGTTGACCGTATGGATTATCTTGCCGCGATCAACGGCGAACATGGCTATGCGATTGCCGTCGAAAGAATGATGGGCATTGAAGTACCGGAGAAAGTGGAATTCATCCGCGTACTTTTTGCCGAGTTGCAGCGGATTGCCTCGCATCTTGTCGCCATCGGAACGTTCGGCATGGATACCGGAGCTTTTACGCCCTTCCTCTATTGTTTCCGCGACCGCGAAGATATTCTGGAAATGTTCGAAAAGACGTGCGGTGCGCGTCTTCTTTATAATTATATCTGGATCGGCGGCTTATCGCACGATCTGCATCCTGATGTGCTCGGAATGTGCCGGGCATTTGTCAAGAAAAGCCGCGCCACGCATAAGGAAATAAATAATCTTCTGACTTTTAATAAGATCTTTGTCGAGCGCGCTGCAAATATCGGAATATTGAAAGCAGATGTTGCGATCAATGCCGGAGCT
>PLXB01000223.1 GCA_003151215.1 Ignavibacteriota bacterium | reverse complement strand
TGCATTTCCGGTAAGTGATGCAGTGATCGTCCCTGCACTGAAATTCCCTGAGCCATCGCGCGTGACGATGGCATTATTCGTATTTGCCGATGCGGCGGTTGTTGCGCTATTAGCAACTTTTCCTGCTGTTGAGATCGTCGCAAATTTCGTATCGGCGATCGCCGCACCAGCGGCAATATCGGAGTTGATGATAGCGGCATTCAGATTCAATTTGCTATAAGCAATAGCGGCTGCGGCATTGACATCTGCGTTTACAATAGTACCGTTTGCGATATCTCCTGAAACTATTGCATTTGTCAGGTTTAGTTTACTGGCAGCAATATTCGCTGCAGCATTGATATCCGAATTCATGATCGTTCCGGCAGCGATATCACCGCTTGTGATGGCATTGGCAAGATTTAATTTGCTGGCAGCAATATTTGCTCCAGCGGCAACATCATTATTGGAAATGCTTCCGATAAGATTTAATTTACTATAGGCGATACCTGCACCGGCATTAATATCCGAATTCATGATCGTTCCGGCCGCAATATCACCGGAAGTAATGGCATTCGTAAGATTCAACTTACTGGCAGCGATATTTGCACCATTTGAGACATCATTGTTAGAGATGCTACCGACAAGATTTAATTTTGCATAGGCGATATTTGCCGAGCCATTAATATCAGCGTTGACTATCGTCCCGTTTACAATATCTCCGGANNTGGAGGCGATATTTGCTCCACTTGCAACATCGTTATTAGAAATGCTTCCGACGAGATTGAGCTTTGAATAAGCAATTGATCCATTGGCTGCAACGTCACCATTTGAAATAAGCGAAGTTGAAAGTCCGCCCGATCCGTTATTATGAACGACACCGGTTGTGTTAAGACCTGTCAGCGTCATACCGTTAAAACTGGGCGAAGCTCCGGTATTTATATTTTGCGGAAGTGTCAGTGTTACGTCGCCCGATTGCTTTTGACCGGATGTCGAGTTGGCAAGCACTTGATTCGCAGTACCGGTGATCGAATTCACCGTCGTTGCCTGTGTCTGCTCGCCTCCTGATGAAATAGTTGAAGCGGAAATTGTAACGGTATTACCTTCGGTTTGAACAAGTGTTCCTGCACCGCCTTTAAGAATAAGGTCGCCGCTTCTGCCATTGAACGTGGTTACCGCTCCGCTTCCCCCTTTAATGAGAGAACCTGCAGCATCTGCATGAATAGCATACGGCACAGAAGCAAGCGCAGTCCTGGGAGATAGCTCTCCGGCATCATCAACGCTTACACCAAGCCAGTATTGCTTATCAAAAAGCATGTTTGATTCCAATGGCTGGATGGAGCCGATCAAAACCGAAAACACTCCGCTTTCAACCGATGCATTAAAGTTTTCCGTGTGAAGGATCGTCCCCTCGAGCGGTGCATCGTAAAGTTTAATAGTTATACTATGAATGCCGTCCAGTGGTTTTTTTGCGGCATCAACAAGGTATCCTTGATAACTGATCGTATGCGAAGCATTCGATATTTTTTGCTGAGCGTATCCCAACCGGCTCGCGCAAAAAAATATCAAAACTGCACTCAGGAATACAATTATTTTTTTCATAACGTTATTTGTTGATAGAATAAACGTCTGCCTCCATTGAAGATACAAAACCCGATCTTCAAAAGAAACTTCGGCAAATAAATCGGTGTCAAACTAATAGTCGAAGGGGCAAATCCTCAGACTTTTAACTCAGGAACATGTTAACTCAACTTCAAATATACGATAATAAAATGGAGGATATACTTACTATTCGAAAAAAAAAGTTGATTGTTCGGTAATTACATAATTTATTAGTTCATCGTGGGACATTATGGGTATTTTATCCACTTCTTGGATGGAAAAGGCGAGTCCAATTCTTGTTGTTTCAGCCGGTAAAACGGAGAGAAATCTGTCATAATACCCTTTACCATAACCAAGCCTCATCCCAAAGCCATCGAAAGCAACTATGGGAATTATTACAGCATCAAGATCTGAAATAGAAACCTCTTTTACATCCTCGGGTTCAGGTATTCCGAATTTCCCGGAACGAAGACGACCGGGATTTTCAAATACTGAATGAAGCATCTGTTCTTTCTTTGCTTCACCGCGAACTATCGGGACAGCAATTTTTATTTGCCGTTCTTGAAGATCCCGGATTAAGGCTCCGGTCAAAACTTCCGAACGGAAACCGATATATACATGGACGAACCGGGCTGAGATAGAATCAAGATGCTCAATTGTTTTTTTGCAAATAATCTGAGAATATGCATCGCGCATATCAGGTGGGATCCCTTCACGCAAGGCGAGAGATCTTTTTCGTAATTCAGAACGAATGGCGATTACAGAATCGAGTGTCAATTACCGTGAGAGAATAATAGATCCGAACGCATCCTGGAAATGCCCGTTCGATGTCCGTGCATGAAGATGCAGAGAATATGTCCCGGAAGAAATATCCCGGATGTCAAATATAAGCATATTTTGTCCCTTCATGAAGGAGGTACCGAATTGAGAAGCTATGACTTTGCCGTTTATATCGGCAAGTTCCGATGAAAGTGCAATACTTTCTGCATTGATAAAAAGAACAGAGATATGGTCGCCATTTGCAGGATTTGGTGTAATAGTCATGCCTGAAAGAATTAGTTCATTATTCAGGGCATTCCGAATTTGCTGATCTCCGCAGCCATTGGCAGACGAAACCGTAACGCTATCGTTCGCAAAACTCAAACATCCGTCTTTCTCCGGTGAGCGAGTTGCCACAGATAAAATCGCAGAAGATTCTTTAGCAACATAATATCTCAGCGGGATTTGTAAAAAAGGAATAACCGGGCTTGAAGGCAGAGGAGTAGTGGAGGTAATAACTGCGACGTATCGTTGTAATGATTTATCGTAACCGGCTTTTACCGTTGCATTCGGAAATACCGAGCGATCAACGGCAACATTCAATGTATCAATTTCTGCAACATCAGGCGGATCAAGGGTAAACTCCATCTCAAGAGAATTGAGGGTATAGCGGGAAAGATCGCTAACCGATACAATACCAATACTATTTGAATATTGTTTAGGAGTCGGAGAAATAATGGGCTTCGCTGCAAGCAGTGCATTCTCAGGCATCGCAATGAGTGCGATGGTATCTGCAACTATCACTCTATTACCTGTCATCACATTTATAATGGATGATGAGTCTGTTACCAGCGAACCTGATGATGGTTTGAACGTAATAACAATATCCCTCTTGCCGCCTTTGATAATTGTATCGGGAAAAATGCCGGGATATGTAACCTTAAAATTGGTATCAGACGTGGCAACCCCACTGATAGTTATGGGGAAATTTCCGGTATCGACAACTGTAAGAATTCGTTGATATACCGAATCTATGGCGCAGGAAACAACAAACGGCTGCGGTGATATCTTTCCGAGAACGCGGGGAATAACAAATGCTTTTAATAATGCAGAGCGGTTCAGTCCTGTAGCCGATCCATTCTTCGAGAATGCATCTATCGGCTCTTCATAATCTCCGGGAGCGATGGCATTGAAATGAATAGGGATCTTCAGAGAATCTCCGGCAATAATCGAATATGGCAATGAAGGCACGCCGGAAATACTATATGGTAAATTTGGAGAATCAACGCGCTGTAGACTTACGGAAGATTCGCCGGTACTTGCAATAAAAATAATCGTATCTACCGATGCGCCTTGCGGAACGATGCCTAAATCAAGCACTTGCGGCGTAAATGTCATATCCGGAATACCAATTTCGCCGCGAAATTCGCAGATAGTTACTCCGCTTACTTCGCCTTGCATGATCGCTCTTCCGGTCCGAACGCCGCTTGAATTCATAGCCGTAAAACGAGCTTTTAATTTCAAAGTATCGCTGTTATGAACAACGATTGGAAATGTAACAGATGGATCAACTGTGGTCACATCGAAATACACACTGCCGTTATCATTTGCTACATCAAACCAGGCAATCGTTGCACTATCTTTGCCGCCCCCGATGACGAGAACAGTAGTATCTTTGAACTCACCGGGAGCAAGCATTCCGAACTCAATGAACTGAGGTACCATCATAATATCCGGCTGGATCGTTGAGCCTTCACCGATCAGTTCGATCTCTTTATCTCCGTCATCGGTCATAATATCAAGAACTGCAGTCCGTAAGCCCATACTGCTCGGCTGAAAAAGTAGCATAATCGTACGCCCGTCACCTGAATCAATATGGTAGATCGGAGGCAGAGGATCAATTATCTGGAATTCACCAAAATTGGCATTCTGATCCACGATCCTCATATCATTAATATAGACGGTGGCAAGAGAAATATTAGTAACCCGGATTAATCCGTCGCGGGAGTAAGGGAGCTTTACTTTCGTAAAATCTACGGTATCTTTATCGGTTGATATGCGCAGCTGCGCTCTTCCCAACGATGGTAGCGCAAGCAGAAACAACAGTACTGCAATCGGGCGTATCATGATAAGCATGAATTCAGCAAATCTTATACTATATAACACAATGACACGCCAAAAGTTACGTTTGTGACATTCGTCAGAACCTTGATTTTAAGTGATTGAGACAACCGAGGATTGTCTCACACCTTTCTTAATCTTTACTATCCATATTCTTTACTATCCATATATAGAATATAGATATTGAAGATTTCACCATGTCAAAAACATACCGACTGCGGCTNNTTATTCCTTCCCATCAACATCATCAGCACCATAATTGGAACTGCAACGACGCCATTGATTACTGCTGACCAAAAAAGTGCTTTAATAGGATTAATTCCAATAAAAATAATCAACATTCCGAGGAATGTAATGCCGGTAATAAGCCCATAAAACCTCTTCGCTTCGTTTGGCCGTTTATTCAAGCCCATCGGAAGCGAGAAAATCTCACAGACTGCGTATGCTGCAGAACCGGCCAACACGGGCAATGCCAGCAGCCCTGTGCCGATGATGCCGA
>PLXB01000414.1 GCA_003151215.1 Ignavibacteriota bacterium | reverse complement strand
TCGTTGTCTCATGTCTTCCGGCTTCGAATGCGATGCCGAGAGCATCTTCAGAACTGAAGCCGATAGGAGATGGAGCGCTCGAACCGGGTGCATCGCCTGAACGGACGGAATCTATATCGAAGGAAAGATAGAGAGGTATTTCGTGCGAAAGCAGCATCCGGAATTTATTTGCCACATCTTTCTGCGACAGATCTTCATAGAATACTACTTTTGCACCTTTGCGTAGTACCCAATTCAAATGACTTTCGGCAAAGGAAAATTGCTGAATCCCGAACTCGGCAAAATATTTTCCGCGTAAAATATTTTCTTCAATAAGCAGCCTGAAGCTGGAGCCGGAGTGGTGCAAGTCTTCTTTCTTCTCTCTGACATCGAGATGAGCATCGATATTGATCAGTGAGAAATCTTTGCCGCCAATTCCTTCATGGAAGCCCGATGCCAGCGGGTAGGTAATATCATGACCGCCGCCAAGGGCAATAACGATTTTGCCTGCTTTGATAAAACGGCTTGTTACTTTTTTTGCTTCCGAATGAATATCCTCAAGAGTATTCCCGGGGATATTTCCGTAATCAACGAGCTTCAATCCGGAGATAGAACCGTTCGAAGCAGTGGGTGTGAGTTTAGCAAGTTGTTTGCGAATTTCATTAGGACCTTCGGCAGCTCCCACTCTTCCGCCATTTCGTCTGATGCCTTCATCTGTCGGAACTCCGATTACCACCACATCGCATTTTTCGAAATGCTCCNNTATCGTAAGGCATCCACAGGATCCATACGTGCAGCTTTTTGGGCGGGATAAAATCCAAAAAATATTCCTATCAAAGCTGCTGCCGCAAACGAAAGCCCTGTTGCAACCGGCGAGATAAAAAGCGTCCAGCCGTTGCTTTTGGAAATAAACCAGCTTGTGCTTAAGCCGAATATGATTCCGATCACTCCGCCGATAATAGAGAGCGCCATTGCCTCGGTAAGAAACTGCGTCAGAATATCCATGCGTTTTGCGCCGAGAGATTTCCGTACTCCTATTTCCCGAGTCCGTTCAGTCACTGTAACCAGCATAATATTCATAATTCCGATACCGCCGACTAACAGTGAGATGATGGCTGCATTGCTCAGGAGGCTTGTCAGGGTATTGGCGTTCTGGCTGGCAGCATTTGCTAACTCAACTTGTGAGCGAACCTGAAAATCGTTCACGTCGCTTGGCAAAAGCTTATGCATCTGTCGAAGAGTAGCAGTGACATCGGCTACAGCCTGATCGTTTAATTGATCGCTGGCCGCACTTGCAAGGATGGTATTGAGGAACGTGACTCCTAATAACTTTTTCATTACGGTACTCAGAGGCGCCAGAATAATATCATCCTGATCGACTCCAAAAGAGTTTGTCCCTTTGACATCGAGGACTCCGATAACAATAAACGGCAATTTCTTTATTCGGATCGTCGCCCCGACCGGATCTCTTCCGTCAGGGAAAAGCTGTAACGCAACAGTTTTTCCGAGTATGCAGACTTTACGCTGAGAACGAACGTCTGCCTGTGTAAAATTCGACCCGCTTACGATTTTCCAATCTTTTACTTTTAAGTAATCCGGAGTGGTACCGTTGACTCTGGTTGACCAGTTTGCATTTGCAGCAATGATCTGCGCCTGAATGGTAGCCGTAGGAGCAACGGCAGAAATCGTGGATAGTTTTTTGATAGCTTCGGCATCGAGCTCTGTCAGCTTATTCGAGCCACCTGTTCCGCTTGAAACACCGCCGCCAAACGTTGCGCCCGGGAAGATCGTCAGAAGATTTGTTCCGAGGGTTGCTATCTGATCGGTAACGGCTNNCGATAATGATGCCGAGCATTGTCAGCGCAGCCCTTATCTTATTATTGGTAAGGGATTCGAATGCCATGACGAAACTCGATATTAAATTTCTGAGCATAATTATCTTCGAGTTCCTCCTCCGCCGCCGGCAGCACCACCAGGTCTTGGCGGAGTACCGAACGGGTTTGTTCCGGGAGCATTTGCAGCGCCTGAAGATTTCGACGGCATGATACTTCCAACAGCAATGCTATCGCCGATATTCAGCGGTTTATCACTGGAGATGATTTCCGTATACATACCATCACTCAGCCCTACCTTAACTCTGACCGGTTCCATAATAGGCATTTCCCCTGCTTTTACAACGGCGTTGGATTTTCTGTAAATGGTTGTGCTGGAGTCTCTCCGGCTTTGTCTGGCTGCCGTGCGTGAAGTATCGCCCTTGGAATGCGAACTGTCCCGTTTTACGGATGACGAAGTGCTTACCGAAGTTGCATTATCCGAATACGGAGGAGTAAAACGCGTTGCAGCAGCAGGTATTCTGATCACATCCATAGCAGAAGAGTTCGTAATAGTTACCGTTGCCGTCATTCCCGGATATAGTTTTTCTTCTTTGTTTTGCGCAGTAATTACGACTGTATAAGTTACGACATTTGAGGTAATAACCGGATTAAGCCTAACCATCTTTACAATGCCATGAAATTTTTCTCCGGGGAAAGCATCGACGGTAAATACGACATCCTCACCCATCTTCACCTGTCCGACATCCGCTTCGTCAACGGCAGCGTCAACTTCCATTTCCGTCAGATCTTCAGCGATAATAAAAAGAACAGGTGCACTCAGCGATGCGGCAACGGTTTGCCCCACATCAATGCTGCGCTGAGTAACAATACCTGATATCGGTGCGTGAATCTTTGTATAACTAAGATTCACATTTGCCTGATCGAGCGACGCCTGCATTTGCTGAACCGTTGCTTTTGCATCGGCAAGAGCCGTTTCCGTAACGTCATTATCCGATTTTGCAATTAAATTTTGAGCGAAAAGCACCTTATTGCGAGCGTCATTTTTAACGGCAATATCAAGATCGGCTTTTGCACGGGCGTAATTCGCTTCGGCGGATTTTACTGCTGCTTCATAAAACGTGGGGTCAAGTTCAGCGACAAGATCTCCTTTTTTTACACGCGTATTCCAATCGGCATGAAGAGCCTTAATGGTACCCGATACCTGCGAACCGACCTGAACGGTTATTATTGCCTGTAACGTACCGGTGGCAGTAACCGATTTTATAACGTCACCTTTTTCGACCGTTGCAAATCGGATGAACGGTACCTGATCGGCTTCACCCCGAAGGAAAAAATACCAAACGGCAAGTCCGGCAGCTATTGCTACAACTCCGATAATACTCCAATTCTTAATTTTCTTTTTTCTTTTCCTGGCCAGCTGAGCCGGCAATGATTTTGCATCGACCGGTGTCTTTTTCGGAGACGGAATTCCATTTCCCTGCGATATATTCACAGGAGCATTTCCCGATCCTTCACTTTTCACTGTCACGGATGTCTGATCTGTGGTATTGTCCATAATATAAAAACAATGGAATTCGGCTATGTTAGAATCGGGGGTGAATGCTTGTTGTTTAACGGGTACTTAACGAATATTTGCCGGAGATGTTTCCAAAATCAGAGCGTAGCGAAGGCAAGAACTTCTTTTGCTGCTTTCTGCCCGTTGAGCACGGCTCCCTCGATCGTCATTGGTAACCCGTTTTGTACGAGATCACCGGCGAGATAAAGATTCGGAACCGTTGTTCTCGTTTTCGGGCGGATCATCTGCAGTCTGGCATCCAGCAGGGGCGTAGCCCGCTTTTCTTTAATGATCACAGAGCGAAGCAAATGCGCATCGTTATCCGGAAATGATCTCATCAGATCATACCAAAATATTCGCGCGATCTCGTCGTTATCTTTCTTGATCATATCTTCAGCTGCGCTCATCGTGCAGGCAATCAGCTCCGTTGAAAAATGAGACGGCTTTGTAAAACTCCATTGTAAAGTCGTTCCGATAAAACCGCAAATGGGAAGCCCGACGATCTTTTTATCCGTCCAGAAATATGCATTGACAATCGGAGAATAAGTAACAGACGGGGTCGGCAGCCGAATTTCTTCAGGAAGAAACGATATGTCATGATAATTCCCGGCAAATATTGCTGCATCGAAAACATCTCTTCGGTCTTCGGTTTCGAGATAGATCAAATTATTTCCGGCTGTGATCGAATGGATCTGCTGTCCGTACGAGATCCGGCAGCCTTGAGCCTCTAAATATAGCAGAGCAGGATTGATCAGCAGATCAGATAAGCCGACTTTCGGAAAGAGCAGGGCGCTGAATCTTTTATTCTGGAGAAATACCAGCCGCAACGTATGCAAAAAAACCTGAGCACTTGCCTTATCCGGCGGAAGGTTCATCGTGCCAACGACGATCGGCTCCCATAATTTCTTAATGAGTGTTACCGGCTGATGGGCATAACGGAAGAGATCGGCGCATGATCCCATCGCCATTTTCTTATCATAATTGAACATCATTATTCCAAATCCGAAACGCAGTGCCGCAATTTTTTCATATCTGTGAAGCAGGTCATTTCGTAAAAGCCCGATGAGAAGATTCAATGGGACAGGAACATGGCGGGGAAGTTTTACTACGCTCATCCGTTGTTCAGTGGGAAGCACGAACGGAAGTTCCAGAGAATTTTGCTTCTGTAAAAGATGTTCGGCTCCGATCGTGCGCAGGTATTGCAGTGTTGAAGTATAGCATCCCATAAGCAGATGCTGCCCGTTATCGAGGATGTCACCTGTTTCGGAATCGACGAACGAACGCGTTCTGCCCCCTGCTTCACGGCGGCTTTCGAAAACGGTCACCGCAACAGGGCGTTCGGATTCAGCGCTGCAAAGTGTTACTGCGGCGGCAAGGCCGCTTGTGCCTGCGCCGATAATAGCAACCCTATAAGGATGAGGTGACATCTTATTAATAACAGTGGTAACAAAAAAGAAAATCACAACAAAGCGTTCGGATGATCTTCTCGACCTACAGTCACGCAAAAATACCGTAAGTTCTTCCTTCTACGAGAAAGTCTATGATATTGTCCGCCACATTCCGAAAGGTATGGTCACAACATACGGCGCTATTGCCGAGACGATCGGTATGAAAAGCTCGTCCCGCTTAGTTGGTGAGGCGCTTAAATCGCTGCCTCGGGAAATGAATATTCCGGCGCAGCGAGTCATTAATCATGTCGGGCTGCTGAGTGGTGCGCATCAATTCGGCGGCTATGACAGAATGCGCTGGCTCCTCGAGAAAGAGGGAGTAAAGTTTAAGGGTGACAGAGTGGATATGGAAAAGCATTTTTGGAAACCAAAGATCGATTCTTAGATAATTCGTTCGGCAGGCATATACTTTACCCGGCTTCAATGGGAGATAGTGTGGTTTATCAAAGGATAGTATATTTTTCAGCTTTCTTCGCATTATTATGAAACTCTGCACGTTGAAAAGCGTTGTTATTTAGGGCATTCTTTGCCCATTGGAGGTATCGTCACTATTATCCCCATCGGTGTGAGACAGATCAGGTGTTGTGTATTCATGCTTTTAACGAGCATCCTTTTCCTGTTGCCCGGAACCGGGTTTGCCCAGCGCCTGGGTTTTGTCACTTCTACTCCGAAGATCGATAGCTTCCCGATCATTCGTTTGAAGATGACGGCATCATATAACGGTACGTTGCCACAGCCTGGAATTCTGCCGGGCAATCTGAACATTACCGAAGATAACACTCCGGTAAATAATTTCCAATTACAAGGATGCGATGAATCCGGGCAGGCAGCCGTCGTTTTTTGCGTCGATGTCAGTACTTCAATCATTACGACTGCCGGAGACACGTGGTATCCGTATCAATCCTATTTTTCCTCGTTCGATCAGTTTATTACTGCCATTCCTGCAGCATCACGGTATGCATTGGTCGCTTTTACCGATTCCGTATTGTATTATCCGGGCGTCAATCATCCGACCGGATTTTATTACGGCAAAAACTCTGCCGATTCCGTATCATTTCAAAACGCATTACATGCCCAGCCATTCAGCGGTTTTACCGATGTAGAAAATGCCGTACGCTTCAGCGCCGGGATCCTGCAATACCAGCCGTTTCAGCAAAAAGCGATCGTCCTGGTTACCGACGATGCGATCATCAATACGCCGTACTATGATTCGCTATTATATGCGATGGGCATCACACTCTATGTGATGGAGATAGGTAAGGGATCTCCTGTTCTCAATAACGAAGTGACGCATGTGACCGGCGGCGTATTTATGACGGCAACTGACTCTGCACAGTTTCCTCCGGTCATGGGAGAGCTTGCAGAATTTGTCTTTGGAGAACATTGCTTAATACGATATCCCTCTGTAAATCCCTGCCCGTGGCAGAAGCTGCATAACATTTCTTTAACATTGGATTATAAATCTCTCTCCAGAAATACGATCGAACAGTATGCCATGGGAAGGAATATCTTTGATTTCGCTCCTCCGGTCATCTCGGAATCCTCGCCTGTTTTCACTTCGCGTATTGTACAGGCAACAAAAAATTACCCATGTACACAAGGGATGAAAGATTTCACCGATTCTCTGCTCAATAATTTTATCAAGCTTTCGCAGATACGAAATTATCCGAATTTCGCTTCCGATAGTCTTGTCGTAGGCGATTCCCTTCAGCCCGCTCATGCAGTCTATACGGCACGCGATTCAGCAAATAACCACGGAAGGNNGGAAGCAAAGATGTTTTTTATGTTCCGATGCCCGATACTCTGCCTCCGGTCATATCGGTTGCACAATCATTGGGCGGCAAATATGAAATGTATGTGACCGAGGACCGCCCATGGGATAGAGGTATAAAAACGATCGGCATGAGTGCCGGAGCTTTCAATTTTGTGCTGGATAGTTTCCAGATATCTAACCGGTATTTCGCAACGGTCTGGCTGCATTCCCCTGTGCCGACTGCCGAGGCATCCGGGTGCCTTCAGGCTTTTGATACGGCGGGAAATATCGGAACGTATTGCATCAAGCGGGATTCTGCAGCCGGCGATACGCTTCCTCCTGTCATCGTGCAGGATCCGATCGTTTCACCGCGAACCCAGATTACCGGAATAGTCACCGAAGAGCGCTACAAAGATATCGGTATAAAAAATATTATGATCTTGCCGAGCGCCAATACCGGTGTTTCAAAAATTAATTTTCTTTCAGGTTACCGCGCCGTATTTTCAGTGCCGATACTCGATTCATTGCAGCCAGTCCGCACACCGATTTCGGCGTCTGATTCTGTCGGTAATGCTGCGCGCGATACGTTACGTTACGATCCTTTGCCCGATATCAGTCCGCCTGTCTGTTCGGTGGAGTCGCCCGATCAGAAAACGCGAATTTTTCATGTGACCGAATTTAATCCGTGGGATCGAGGCATTGCTTCTGTTACATTGGTCGGTTCCGCAGTTAATTTAACAGTCAGTCCGCCTGTCTATACGACCCTTTACCAGGCAGAAGAGCAATTTGCGGTGATCGATCCCTTCAAGCTGGCAACCGCTGTTATTCGTGCAACCGATAGCGCAGGCCACGAATGCGAAACGACAATCTCGATCGATCCGCTTGCCAGACCGCTCGTACCTTTCACAACCGTGAATTCCGTTGATTTCGGAACGCAGTATGCACCTGCGGATATGACAAAACAAATTCAGATCACCAATCCGAATGAATCACCGGTTATCGTTAAAAAGGTCGCGCAGACAGGAGACGTCATATTCAGTTCGGATCTGAATGCTCCGATCATCTTTGCTCCATTCGAGCAGAAGACATTCAATATCAGATTTCAACCCACGCTCTTAGGAGTCTGGAACGGCGATTTTGCGCTTGCANNCATGCAACCGGGCGTACGATCGGCAGTGTGCAGATTGCTATAGATTCCGTTCAAGTTCCGCAGACTCAGACGATAAGCAGTTTCAGTATTTCGATCTCTGCAATTCCTGCTCCCATCAATCTCGATACGATTGCATTTACGTTAGAATACAATGCCGATCTTGTTGAACTTCAGACTCCGGTAACGGCCACTATCGATTGTTCTTCCGGAAATCCGCTTTGTAATTATTCAATAACATTCGGCAATCCGTCCGGAGGCAAACTCCCATGTCAACTTATCCGGAAGAATAGCCAGACCGCCATTCTTGATTTTGCTACAAGCACATTTTCCATTCCTTTTATTTGCTTTGTTTCGCAACGAGATACGACATCAATTCAGATCGAAGATCTTTTTGCAGGCCAGCAATCGACGGCCTCATTTTCTCCCGGCAGAATTCAGGTCGGATATCAGTGCGGCGACAGAACGCTTCGGGCATTCCTCAATAATACGCTGCCTGCATGGCTGGAATCCATTGTTCCCAATCCGGCAACCGGTAATGTTTCGGTCAATGTAACGGCAAAAGAAAAAGGAGATGCGGAAATCTCGCTTGTCGATAACCTCGGAGAAACGAGATTGCGAAATGCTATTACGTTAACAGAAGGCTCAAATCTTAAAGCGATTGATATAAAAAATCTGCCGAGCGGAAGCTACCAGCTTATCCTTTCATCTTCCGGCGGAAACATCTCATCTCAGATACTTCAGATCATTCATTGATTACCCGGGTAGACCTTATCCTATCCTGCTGAGTTCGTTTCTCCGTAAATTTGCCTCATGTCAAAAAGCAAATCTCAATTTGTCTGTTCGAACTGCGGATATATTTCTCCGAGGTGGATAGGGAAGTGCTCGGAATGCAATGCATGGAATTCATTCGTCGAAGAAGTAATCAGTATCAATTCAGAAAATACGAAAGCTAAGGGGGCGCGTAATTACGGTTCTTCCGGCGGCGCCACCCCTCCTTTAAAACTTTCGGAGATAACCGTTACTGATGAAGACCGCATACTGACCGGTACGAATGAGCTTGACAGAGTTTTAGGCGGCGGCATTATGCACGGCTCCCTTGTCCTGATCGGCGGAGATCCGGGAATAGGGAAGTCAACACTGCTGATGCAGATGGTGCGCGGCATGCTGACGGCGAAAACACTCTACGTTTCCGGAGAAGAGAGTCCGAGACAGTTGAAATCCCGTGCCGAACGCCTGAGGATGAAGAACGAAGATGTTTCATTCATGGGTGAAACAAATATCGAAGCCATCATCGAAGAAGCGCGAAGAAGTTCACCGGATATTCTTATTGTCGATTCGATCCAAACTATGTACCGCCCGGCAATGGAATCGGCTCCGGGAAGTGTGGGGCAGGTTCGTGAATGTACGGCAATACTTTTGCAATTTGCAAAATCTTCCGGCATTCCGATCTTCATTGTCGGGCACGTCACCAAAGAAGGAGCCATTGCAGGACCGAAAGTCTTAGAGCATATCGTCGATACCGTTCTGCAATTCGAAGGGGAGCGGACTCATGCGTACCGCATTCTTCGCGCAGCAAAAAATCGTTACGGCTCGACCAATGAGATCGGAGTTTTTTCGATGACATCCGAAGGATTGGCCGAAGTGCCGAATCCTTCGGAAGTCTTTCTTTCCGAACGGCAATATGGCTCTTCCGGCTCTGCCGTTTGTTGTGTGCTCGAAGGAACACGTCCGTTATTACTGGAAGTGCAGGCGCTTGTCTCGCCGACGCATTATAACAATCCTCAGCGAACGACAACCGGTTATGATTATCGCCGCATTGCCATGCTGCTTGCCGTTCTTGAACGCAGACTTGGCGCGAAGCTTGCAAATCAGGACGTCTTCATTAATATCGCCGGCGGCTTAACCGTGGATGAGCCTGCTGCCGATCTGGCAATCGCTATGGCAGTACTATCGAGCATAAAAGATACGCCGCTTGACTCGAAATCCTGCCTGATCGGAGAGATCGGACTTGGCGGAGAAGTCCGCGCCGTACCTCAAGCCGAACTCAGAGTTGCCGAAGCATCGAAGTTAGGATTCGAAACCATCGTCGTTCCGAAAGCAAATCTGAAATCCATTCCGAAAATGACCAAGGGCACAAAAATTGTTGGCATTGATAAATTAACTGACGCCGTGAAATTGGTGTTATGAAAATAATTCTTTCAACTCACAGCCTGGATAAATGCAAGGAGTTCGTTGCTCTGGCAGGTACATCGGTTGAAGTAGAAACGCTTCCGGATAATTTTCCGGAGATACCGGAAACCGGAACAACGCTGGAAGAGAATGCCCGCATCAAAGCGAAATTCGTATTCGAGACGCTGCACCAGCCATCGCTTGCCGATGATACGGGATTGCAGGTCGGAGCTCTTGGCGGAGCGCCCGGAGTCCGCACGGCGCGCTATGCAGGAGAACATGCTACCCATGAACTGAACTGCGAAAAATTGCTGCACGATCTCCAAGGCAAAACCGATCGCAGCGCAACATTTGTCACCGTGATCTGCTTCATCGATAAAGACGGAGAAGAATTCTTCTTCAAAGGAACTTCTAAAGGCACGATCACCAAAGAATATCGAGGCACCAACGGATTCGGCTACGATCCGATCTTCGAACCATCGGACGGAGGCGGAAAAACATTTGCCGAAATGACATCGGAGGAAAAGAACGGACTCAGCCATCGCTCCAGAGCAATGAAAGCACTGCTCGACTTCATCGCACATCCACCTCCGAACCATAGAACTGATTTCCGTTTCGCTTGCTCGGAACCGATTAAAACAATATCTGTTTTAATCCCGCCGCTAAAATGTATCCTGCAATTTTACATTTTACATTTTTCATTTTGAATTTTTAATTTCAAAGTTCGGCCCCTTCGACTAATGGTTTGGTCACCACCCTTTCACGGTGGCTGCACGGGTTCGAGTCCCGTAGGGGTCACTGAT
>PLXB01000281.1 GCA_003151215.1 Ignavibacteriota bacterium | reverse complement strand
AATTATCAAGCCGATTAAGCGCGAGCAAATTATTAAAGAGCCTGATTGGCGTACGGCAATGTTTTCCATGACAAACGGTTTGCGCAACGTCCGTATTAAGACCCGCCAGCTTGTCATTTCGCATAAAGGCGAAGTATGGGCGACCCTGAACGATCTTGGTGATATTTCGACCACGAAATCACCGGAATGGAATTGGCGTTCCGATGCAACGCATAAATTGCCGGAAGGAGAGTCAGACCTGAAGGTGCAAATGTTCGTGACCGATAAGACGGGCCGTGTCGTCAAATCGAATATCGATGCCACAGGTCTTCGTCAATTTACCCAAAAAGAAGTGACATCTGAACATCTATCAGATAAAACGCGCGAGACATATAATCTCATTCTCTTTAAGTATAACAGTTCCGATATGGGTAAGTGGAATCACAAAATTCTCGATGAATATGTGTTCTCGCAGATTAAACCCAACTCGGACGTTCAGGTAAATGGCTATACCGATATTCTCGGAACTCCGGATTATAACCAAAAACTTTCGGAGAATCGCGCCAATGCCACCAAGAAAGATATCGATGCAAAGATCAGAGGAAATGTGAAGACGATCGTTTCCAAAGGATATGGTAAAACCCAGCCTCTTTATCCGAACGAGCTTCCCGAAGGACGCTATTACAACCGTACCGTGCAGGTACTGATCGAAACACCGATCAACTCGCAATAGTAAGAAATTATCACAATAGAAAAAAGGGCATCCGCTATTGCGGATGCCCTTTTTTTGTGTAACAAAACTATGTTTTCGCGGTTCTTATGGTAGCAGGATAATTCTGTAAATCTCTTCTGTGAAAGATTACCGATGGAACAAAAAATACATCTTCGTTTTATTGTCATTTCAATATTTTCCTCATTGCAAATACTTGCAGCAGGCAATTCATTTTCGCAGACGCAAATTGCTACCGCTATCACTAAAGAAAGCGGAAATAAGACTTCGGGATATGGAAGAGATTTTTGGTTTGCAATTCCGTTAAATTACAGTCCGACCGATCGCTCAACCAAATACTTTAATGTATATGTCAATTCTCTTCGCAATACTGCAGTAAATTTTCAAATCGACGGCGGACCGATCATTCAGAAGACCATTTCAGCAGGTATGGTGGGGATCTTTACCAGCCCGACTCTAACAAAACCTAACGCCGATATTCCCTTAAGTACGGAAATATATTCAAGCGGGATTGTCGAACAGAAAGCAATTCATGTTTGGTCAGATGACGCGGATATAAATGTCTACCTATTTTCTCATCGTGATTATTCCTCGGGTGGAATGTATGTTATTCCTAATACGGGCTGGGGAAAAGAATATGTAGTGAGTGCTTACGAATCGATCTTTGATCCTACCGGACAAACAGATTGGCCATCTGAGTTTGTAATCGTTGCCAACCAGGATAATACAATTGCCACTATTACGCCGAATTGGGATCTTCGCAAAGATGGCTTTCCGTCGGTGATCGAGCATCCGAAACAAATCCCTTTTACTGTAAATCTGAATAAAGGCGAATGTATTCAATATCAGACTGTTCTTCCTGTAAATGACGGGGAGTGTGATGTTACCGGTACGATCATTTCATCGAATAATTCTATAGGAGTTATGGGCGCCTCTGTTGCCCCATATATTCCATATCCCTATGGATTTGGTGATTATTGTTTATCTATGCTTCAGCCTATAAGAGTATGGTCGGATAATTATTTTACAGCTCCCTTTGCCGGCAGAATTTATGGTGGTGATGCTTACTGTGTTATAGGAACAAAAGCACAAACGATTTATCGAAATGGTGTGAAAGTTGCCTCCCCCATGAAATATGCCGATCACATCTTTCTTTATGATAGTGTATCTGCCACTCCTCCGGCTGTATGGACAAGCGATGCGCCCTTCGAACTTATGCAATATATTCCGAGTGCAACGTTTGGTACAGGAAATCCTCTTTCAACAAATCGTAATAGCGGCGATGCCGATATGTGCAGTATTAATCCGACAGATCAATTTGCCAAGAGCCTGTATTTTCAGATCCCGACTATCGATCTCGCTTCGGGCCAAACAAATTTTACCAATTATGTCAATATTCTTTTACCGGCAAGCCATGAATCAAGGACGACGTATGATGGTACTCTCTTAAACTTATCCGCACTTTCTCCAAACGTCCAGAAGCTTGAACGTCTTGCAATCCCCGGAACTTCATGGGAAGCAGTCAGGCTCACTTACTCTCCGGGGCAGGGCGAAGGAGCTCATATCGTCGTTTCCGATACCGGAGTTGGTGTGTATGTTTATGGTTACGGTACTGATGATTCTTATTCATGGAGCGGTAATCTCGGAGTGGCTACTATGAATAGCTTGGATACGATTCCTCCATATGCAGTTATAACCGGAGAATGTTTTTCTACGCATGTTGCTCTGAGTGACTCTCGCCCGGATGATTCAAAACTTAACTCCATCGTGATTGACTCATTATTTAATATGTCATTTACTATTGATCCAAATTTCGTTTCCGGCGCGGGAATAGATAGTTCGTATTATGATTTGCACGTCATCGATAGCACACAAGAGGCATTTGCTTTGGTTTCGGTTTATGATTTTGCAGGGAATCGAACAAATATTAAAAGTACCTATATTCCGCAGATGGTTTCTATTGACCCATCTATTGAAAATTTCGGAGTCGTTCAGGTGGGAACGACAATCTGCAGATACATTACCTTTACCAATATAGGAAAGAATCCTTACTCTTATCAAAGTATTAAACTCATATTTGGCAATAAAGGATTTGTTATTGATAGCACAGGTAATAATTCACCAATACACGTCGGCGGTACCCATACTATCCGAGTATGCTTCTCCGCCCTCACATCCGGCGAAGCAAATGATACGTTAGAGATTTCTGACGGCTGTTTGACAATTGATGCAAGTGTATTTTCTCTTAATAATAATTCATCTGTCAGTCAAGATCGTTATTTTTCCTCTTTGTCAACAAATAGCTCCGATTATCTCTCTATCAGCTCGCAGCTTGATCACGGAAGCGAAGTTGTGCTCTTACCGGCAGTGCCGAATCCGGCAGCAGCATCAGGAACTTCGGTTCGGTTCATTTATGGTTTAAGATCGGATTCACCTCTTGAACTGGTCATTTACGATATACTCGGCAATTATATTGCTACGATTATTCACTTCGATCATCAAAGTGCCGGAATTTATGAAGCCGATTTCCCTATAGCGGCAAATATACAGGCAGGAAGTTATATTTATCGTCTGGCAGCAGCAGGGAGAGTTCTTTCGGGGAAATTGGTTGTCACCAGATAATATTTTACGGAACTCAATACTCTATGTAGGGTTTCTCAATAGTGCATATTCTTGCTGTTGGGGCAAGTTGTTTAACTGTATCATTCTTTCCCTGATACGAGTTGTTGTATATACCACAATTTATGTTGCGAATTGTAACTTCGCCTGCGCGAAAGCGTTATTCTACTGTTAGACCTTTTCTGTTTTCAGAAATATTATGAATCGTCAAAAAACCCGTTATTCCGCTGCCTTTATTGCGCTCATTGCCTTAGTATTTTTTGGTTCCGGAGAGAAGACGTCGTTTGCTCAAGGGAATATTCGCATTGTCCATACACAGCAGAAGGAAGCGCGAAGCGATACCTATCTCGGCAGAGATCTTTGGTTCGCCATTCCCTTGAATTATAGTCCGACTGATAGGTCAACGAAATATTTTAATGTCTATGTAAATTCTCCGCGCAATACGACCGTAAATCTTCAGATCGGAAACGGACCGATCGTTCAGAAACCTGTTTCTGCCGGCAAGGTAACGGTCTTTACCAGTCCGACGCCAACAAAACCGTCATCTAATATTCCGTTAAGTACGGAGATGTATTCAAGCGGAGTTGTCGAACAGAAAGTTATTCACGTTTGGTCGAACGATGCAGATATTGCCGTATATCTCCTTTCCCGCGTGGCTTATTCATCCGGCGGAATGTATGTACTTCCACCAACAGGATGGGGAAAAGAATATATTGTGGGCGCGTATGAATCGATTTTTGATCCCACCGGACAAGCAGATTGGCCATCTGAATTCGCCATTGTTTCGAATCAGGATAATACGACGGTCACTATTACTCCGACTTGGGATATTCGTAAAGATGGGTTTCCTACAGTCATTGAGCATCCGAAACAAATTCCGTTTACTGTAAATTTAAATAAAGGGGAGTGCGTTCAATATCAAACAGTGCTTCCGATCAATGATGGCGAATGCGATCTTACCGGAACGATCATTGCGTCGAATAATACTATTGGAGTTGAAGGTTGTTCGGTCGATCCCTATATCCCTTTTCCTTATGGATACGGTGATTATTGCCTCTCGATGCTTCAGCCCGTCAGAACATGGTCCAATACATATTTTACATCTCCTTTTGCAGGGAGGACGTATGGAGGAGACGTGTATTGTGTGATCGGAACAAAAGGGCAAACAATTTATCGAAATGGCACTCAGATCGCACTGCTGAATTTTTATGGAGATCATTATTTTATTTATGATGAAACTTCTGCCTCTCCTGCCGCTATCTGGACGAGCGATGCTCCATTCGAACTTATGCAGTATATTCCGAGTGCAACCTTCGGAACGGGAAATCCTCTTTCGACTACCCGAAATAACGGCGATGCCGATATGTGCAATATTAACCCCGCCGATCAATTCGGCACAAGGATATATTTTCAGGTTCCGACGATTGATCTTGCTTCGGGGCAGACGAATTTTACGAATTACGTCAATATTCTTTTGCCTGCCGGACATGAATCTACAACGACATATGACGGAATTCTCTTAAGTGGTCCTGCTCCGCCAAATGTTATAAAGAAAGAGCGATTTGTCGTTCCTACTACATCATGGGAAGCGATGAGGCTGACATACAGACCCGGTCAAGGCGAAGGAACACATTTTATTGCTTCCGATACGGGAGTCGGCGTTTATCTTTATGGTTACGGCCAGGACGATTCCTATTCATGGGCAGGCTCGCTTGGAATACGAAATCATGCCGATCCGGATACAATCCCTCCTCTTGCATTTGCAGCCGGACCTTGCTTCTGTGCGCATGTTCGTCTTTATGATACAGGTCCGGGGCAATCAAAACTCTCGGATTTTACAAAGGATAGCTCTAGTAATATGACGTTCTATCCCGATCCCGCTTTCGTTGCCGGCGCAGGTACAGATAGCTCCTTTTACGATATGTGTGTGATCGATAGTTCACTCGAAGCTTACCTATCCGTTTCGGTCTATGATCTTGCCGGCAACCGGACGACCGTGACAAGCATATACAAACCACAATTTGTGAAATTCTCACCCGATCCCCTCAATTTTGGAACCGTCAATGTCGGGAACACGGCATTCAAGTATGATACGATCTGTAATAATAACCAAACTCCTTTTCATTTTGTCGGCGCGAATCTTAATTTTACGAATGGGACAAAGACTGACGCTT
>PLXB01000024.1 GCA_003151215.1 Ignavibacteriota bacterium | reverse complement strand
ATGAAATTGAGTATATTTTCAAATATTCAGTAATAATTTCGCAAGACTGTGATTTAGAGCAAGAATTCTCCACACGGGAAAGAATCCGTGATAAAGAAAGTGAATTTAGTAATTTTTTACCTAACATTCTTCTTCTTCCTGCATTTCATGAGCAGGAACTTAAAGATGGAAAACACTTAGAACCTACTTATGGAATTAAGCAACCGCAAATAGGCGGGGATCTTTGGAGGCGAATAATTAGCAATCAAAATCCACGCTATCATCACCTGCCGCTAAACCAAGACGTTGGCATTCCAAGTCTCATTATTGATTTTAAGGCTTATTATACTGTGCCTCGTGCAATTCTTTATAAATCTTATGCAGATTCTTACGTTAGCACAATTAATGAATTATTTCGAGAGGAGCTATCCCAGCGATTTGCATATTATTTAAGTAGAATAGCTCTTCCAGAATTGCAAGTGAAAAAGAAGGACGATGCATAACGCCATCCTTACTTTACGCCGCTATCATCCACGTTCGTTCTTCGGTCAAGAATTGCTCCCAACTCCAAAACGATTTTGCAATCCCTGCGGCCATTGCCGGAGTTGCGCCGTTTAGCGATGAATGCGGACGCATGAAGTTGTAATACTATTCCCATTAAATTAATGTCGTAATTTTGCAAAAAGCATTATGACAATCCATATCACTAACCTCGAAGAACCGGATGCAAGCGAAGCATTCGATCAGCTCTCGAATCTGCTTCCTTTAGCTGATAGTATTTCTATTGAGACGATTGCAGAAACTCAGCATCCTAAATTCTCTGTTAGCTTCGATGAATTCGAAATCAGTCTGCAAGATTTGACAAAAGGAATCGCAGCACCAACTTACTTAATCGAAACGAAATAACCTTATGTGCGGAAGAGTAGAGTTAACTTCGACTATTGATGAACTAAGTTCAATCTTCAATGCAAAATTCAGCATTGAAGATGCAAGTAAGTATAGGACTGGTGTTGACGTTCGCCCTACGCAACATCTATGCGTTATCAATAGCGATGAAGGGCAGCGTATAGGAAAAGTTATGCGTTGGGGTTTAGTCCCCCCGTATATAAAGAACCTATCCGATATGAAGTTTTCTACGTTCAATGCTCGTGCCGAAGGCATACTCACGAACAGGACATATAAAGGTCCGTTTAAGAGCAAACGGTGTATCGTTGTCGTGAACGGGTTCTATGAATGGAAAGATGAAGGGGGGAAGAAAAAACAACGGTATTATTTCACTCCGAGCGAAGGAAATGTTTTTGGCATGGCGGGACTTTGGGAAAGAACCACACTCGTTAATAGTGACGGTTCGTCGGAAGAGATGGAAAGCTGCACAATTATAACGACGGAGCCGAATGAATTTATGTCAGAATTTCACAACCGAATGCCGGTGATCTTGATGCCGAGTGATTATGACAAATGGTTATCTCAGGATACAACGGAAAAAGAATTGGTGTCATTGATGAAAGCGTGTCCCCCCGATTTGATCATTGCTACGAAAGTAAGAAGCGATATTCGGACTGCTGCGGACCTGTCACTTCCATTGGAAGATGAATCGTTAGCATTCTAAATTCTCCGAATTCCTAAAGGGGTTCTCATTTTTGCATTATATTAACAGGTGCTATAATGAGCACCTATCAGACATATCGCAACCGCCGAATCCTTCACATGGATTTGGATACATTCTTCGTTTCCGTTGAGCGACTCTTAGACCCTAAACTCAAATCAAAGCCCGTTATCGTAGGGGGTACACCATTCGAGCGTGGTGTGGTTGCCGGATGCTCTTATGAGACACGGAAGTACGGAGTTCACTCCTCTATGCCTCTTCGTCAAGCATACCGTCTCTGCCCTAATGCAATCTTCCTTCACGGGCATTATACGCACTATGGAGAATATTNNGTCCGTAGATGAATTCTACCTCGATCTATCCGGTTGCGAAAAGCTGAAAGGCAATACCTTTACTTGGGCAAAAGAAATCGAGCGGACAATCACCGGCGAAACTGACCTTCCTCTTTCATTCGGATTAGCTGCTAATAAACTTGTTGCGAAAGTAGCTACAACACAAAGAGGAAAGCATTCTGATACTAAGGGGTTTGAAGTACAGCCAGGACTCGAAACAAATTTCTTAGCGCCGCTACCTATTCGTGCCCTTCCTTCTATCGGAGAAGTTACCGAAGAAGCCCTGATTACTTTCGGATTGCATACAGTAGGACAGATTGCAAAGACTTCTGTTCAACTCCTACAAAAATTATTCGGCAAGACAGGGAAGAGACTTTTCGATTATGCAAATGGCATTGATCTCTCTCCGGTGATTCATCAAAGGGAACAAAAGAGTATATCAAGAGAGAATACTTTTTCCGAAGATACATTCGACGTACAGAAGATCATTTCTACCCTTCATGTGCTTGCTTCCGATCTTGCAGAGGAGCTGCGAAGTAATGGCCAGCTTGCACAAAAACTTGCAGTGAAACTCCGATACTCCGATTTTCATACCGTTACAAAATCTCAGTCAGTCTCTTATACGAATTCCACTCAGGATATTTACAGGATCGCAGAACTGCTACTGAGAAAGGTCTGGACTCGAAGCATCCGTATTCGTCTTATAGGGATTGAAGCACATGACTTCATTGAGGACTTGCAGCAATTATATCTCTTTGACGGAGCGAAGAAAGAAGGTAAAATTGATTCAGTTGTGGACTCGATTAACCGGAAGTACGGCAATAATAGCCTTATTTATGCTTCACATTTAGTGCATTAATGCTATGCTTTTTTCAGTACAGGACTACCTCAGAAACTCAGTTCGCCTTTTGTCGAAAAGAGGGCTGTATCTTGGACTAACGAATAAAACTCTTCATGGCTTAATGGAGAAAGCCCAGGGAGTTTCCTTCATGGATGCCCTTGATGCGTATTCAAAAGTCTTTCCAGTGATCGAATGGAAAACGGATTTTCAGAATATCATAGACGAAGCCCTACTAACAGGCATCATCACTTCGCGTTTACAAATGCTTTCGATCAGGTTTGAATGCAGCGAACACCTTTTTAGAAAGACCATCGAAGAAGCAAATGCCGTTTGGCAGAACTTCGTCTCTTTACTCTTTGAGTACCGTTCAAAGATAGAGATGCAAATAATTTTATGCTTCGATAGGTACACTAATTATTCAAATGACTTTTTAGACCGGCTGTTGCAGTTCCGTGAAAGTATTCACCACTTTGATGTTTCGTTTGAATTCGAGCATCGTTCGTGGAAGAATCCTACTTCACTTAAAATCTTCCGAGCAACAAAGATGTGCATCGTTCAACGGGACACGCCTTCGTTATCAGGATTTCATTTTGTATTGCCAAATTATAGCAACAAAGAGAACTACATCCGTCTTCTTGGCAGGAATCAGAATGACTGGTTTAGCAAAGAAGCAGCGTTGCGTTATTCCTACGATTATACCAAGGACGAATTGAAATCTATTTGGAACGAGATCGAGGGCTCTTTTCCGAATTACCAACGGACCTGTATTATAGCAGCGCACACTCCACCGGAAAGTGCTCTGTCGAATATTTTAGAACTTGCACATATACTTTCGCATGATTAACNNAACCATGTTTACGCACTTACATAGCCATTCCTTCTACTCATTTTCAAGCGGCACAATTCCGGCCGACGAACTGCCTTCTCTTGCAGCTTCAAAGGGAATGTCTGCTATAGCCCTGACAGATACAAATAACATGACCGGAGCAATCGAATTCTATAAAGCAGCAAAGAAAACCGGTATCAAACCGATTCTTGGCGTAGAGATCGAGAACGGCAATGAACGGGCTGTAATGCTTGCTAAGAATGCAGAGGGGTATAAGGAAATCTGCCAAACCGTTACGAAATTATTGGAAGCAATCCCCAAGACGAAGCAGAAGATCACATACGATTCTTTCGTGAACAGTAAGATCGAAGAGAAGCAGAGTAATTCAGAAAGCAAATCCATTATCCCTTTCCTTCATGGACTGACTGATTCGGTATTTACCCTATCCTCTTCCCTTGAAGTCCTTACTTCGTTGGCAGAAAAGAAGCATCCGAATCTCTATATGCAAATCATTCCTTCGGAGCAAATGAAGCGGTCCGGGCTTCGAGATATTTACCGAAGGTATAATCTTCCCGTTGTAGCATCAAATAATGTAGTCTTGGGAAGGAAAGCCGATCACTATATACATAAACTATTACATGCAATCGGATTGAATACCAATATCGGACTTGTATCGAAGGAAATGACGTGCGATTCTTCGCAGTACCTAACGACTGAATCAGAGTTACGAAAACTTCTGCCCTCAGTCAGTGAAGAAGCATTTTTGAATGCTGAAAAAATAACTGATTCGTGTAATGTAGAGTTCGATTTTCAGAAGATCAAATTCACGCGATTTCCTTGTGAAGATCCCGTATCACTTTTGAAATCACTTGCAGAACAAGGCTTCTTTATACGATACCCCAATCCTTCAGTTGAGCATATTCAACGTTTCTCCTTTGAATTTGAAATGATTAATCAGTTAGGCGCGACAAGTTACTTCCTTGCAACACATGATATGATTGAATATGCCAAACGGAAAGACTTCCCTTACCTTGCAAGAGGCTCCGGCGCTAACTCGATGATTGCATACTGCCTTGATATATCGAATGTTGACCCCATAGAAAACAATCTTCGGTTTGAACGCTTCCTGAATCCCGAACGATTAATGCCGCCGGATTTCGATGTTGATTTTTCTTGGAAAGATCGGTACGAAGTCATAAATTATATGCTCGATAAATACGGAAGAGATAGAAGTGCTATGCTATGCACAATTCAGACTTACAAAGATAAGGGTTCTATTCGTGAAATTGGAAAGGCGTTAGGGCTTCCCGAATCTGAAATCAATACATTCTATTACCGGCTTAATGAACTTCACCATACGAAACCACAAGCCGAACTGAGTTCAAAAAAACTTGAAGAGAAGAATAAGAACCTCTCAGATGTATCAGAATGGTTACTTGCTGCTAACAGGATAATGGGTTTCCCGAAACATCTATCTGTTCACGCCGGAGGAGTGATTTTCGCTGACAAAGAAATGTCGAATTACTGCCCTACTCAAATGGCTCCGATCGGTGTCCCAATAATGCAGCATGATATGTTCACGGCTGATGATTGGAAGCTGATAAAATTAGATATACTTGCAACACGCGGGCTTGGCACGTATTGGGACACCATGAAGATCGTAAGAGACCGTACCGGAAAGCTCCCGCCTGTTACTGATGTAACCATANNGAATGATACCAAGACAATTAACTTAATCAGGGAAGGAAGAACGAAGGGATGTTTTTATATAGAAAGCCCTGCAATGATTTCCTTACTGCAAAAACTTAAAGTTGATAACTTCAAGCTCTTAACTGCTGCAAGCTCGATCATTCGTCCCGGAGTTGCTTCAAGTGGAATGATGCAAGAGTATATTGCAAGACACCATGATAAGAAGAGAATTTCTTATGCTCATCCGAAGATGGAAGAGCTGCTATCGGAAACGTATGGTATAATGATTTATCAGGAAGATGTTTTGAATGTGGTGCATGGCATTGCCGGACTCTCCTACGGACAAGCTGATCTCTTCCGAAGAGCTATGAGTGGCAAACTACGTTCAAAGGAATCCATCGAAGGACATAAACGAGCCTTCATTGATGGTTGCATAAAGAACGGCTTGAAAAAGGATTTGGCACTTGAGCTATGGAGACAGATCAGTTCTTTTTCGGGATACTCTTTTTGCAAAGCACATTCAGCTTCCTATGCTGTTCTCTCATTTCAGGAAGCATGGTTGAAGGTTCACTACCCAACGGAATTTCTTTGCAGCGTTCTCAATAATTACGGCGGATTCTACCGGCATCAGGAATACATTAACGAAGCCAAAGCACTTGCAATCGAAGTATTGTTGCCGGATGTGAACCGAAGTACACCGGACCATCGAGTAGAGCAAGATCATGTGATACGTCTTGGATTAACAGGATTGAAGGAAGTCAGTGATACTTCAAAACAAGCCTTACTTCGAAACCGTGAAGATGGTTACTATACTTCGATTGCCGATTTTGCCTTCCGAAGCGGAGTAACGCCGGAAGATGGAAGAATTCTCATTGCCATCGGAGCGTGTGATCGGTTCGATAAAACGAGAGAAGAAATGCAAATCCTCTTTGCATCGTATTCAAATAGCAGAACGAAATCGGTATCGAGAAAAGCAAGGCGAAAACAGAACGAAGGCAATTTCCAAGAATCATTTGCACTGGACACCCATACAAAAACGTTCGATCTTTCGCACCTGACAGTCTCTTCACCATACTATGATTTCCGGCTTGAAAAAAGATACTTAGGGTACAGCGTTACCGATCACCCTTGCAACTTTCTTGTCTCTGGTGAGAATATTACTCCTTCTTCATCACTTCATAGGTTCGTAAATCAGAAGGTAACAATTCAGGGGTATATTGCTTCAAGAAAAGATATTCGCACTCGTAAAGGTGAGCCCATGTGCTTACTGAATCTCACTGATGAGGCCGGGATGCTGGATGTGGTTGTTTGGTCGGACCTATACAAACAAAGATATGCGGTCCTTTCATCTGCCGAGGGATTAAAGGTAACAGGGAAAGTGCAAGCAAACTATGGAGTGTTTTCGATAATTGCGAGTGAGGTTGAGAGACTGAATTTCGATAGCGTATAGCCTAATTCCCTCAGTCAAGTTCGGCTCCTTACGAACGCTCCGAACAATGAAGCGAACAACAAGATACCCCTTGATCTGATACAGGATCATGTCAGATTTCAGCTGGGTAGCGGGAGAGAAGGGGTCAGGAGAGAGAAATATAATACACCTAAAACACTAAAGCCAACCTTCGAAAAGACTGGCCTCAGTGTTTTCTTTATTATACTACTACCCCTTTTGCCAAGCGGAGTAAAACCGATTCTTATACCCCATACGGGTTTGGTATTCATAAATAATCATGTTCGGAATCCATGCACTCTTTTCAGGTTTCGAAGGGCGTTTTTCAACAACGTTGGTAAGCCCTACCCGATTATTCTTCCTTGCTCTTTTCCCCTTCGGTTTAGGGTTGATACGCCTCGTAACAGGACAAATGAGTTTAAGAAGATATTGATCGATCCTCATGAACTTTGAAAGGAATGTTTCGATTTCGGAAAAGACATCCTTTCGTACTCCGAAAATTCGGAGAGTGTATGGCCTTGTTGAATTGTCAATTGCTGCACTTATTCTCATTGAGTACTCACCCCTAAGCAAGTCCTCTACCACCCGTGTAGTTTTGTTAAATAGGTAACCCACGATTATACTCCTTCTAAGAAAAGAATTTCCCGATGGTGACATGGTTTGGTTTCGAGTAAGTTAACTGACTACAAAATAACCGATGCGAAGAATACGAACAACTAT
>PLXB01000295.1 GCA_003151215.1 Ignavibacteriota bacterium | reverse complement strand
TTCACTACGGCAAGATCGGTAGTCGGATCGACGCCGACGACATGACCTTCGTACTCATGCTTATTCGTAAGTTTGACCATAATGCCGCCTTTTTTTGCAGCATTTTCGACGACGTGATTATTGGTAAGAATATATCCGTCGCTTGTGACTATCACACCCGACCCCAAGCCCTCGCTTGGTCCCTGGCGTTCGGGCATCGAAAACGGACTCTCACCCTCTTCATCGCCGTTGCCGCCATTGGGGTTGTTATGAAAGAAAAACTTGAAAGGATTATTCTCATCCTGATTCTGAGAATGCGGTTTCGCTTTCGGCGATTCGGTCTTGATCTTGATCGAAACGATCGTCGGCTGAATGGCTTTTGCCACTGCCTTGAACGACGTATTAATGCTTTCCAGGGTTGCCGATTGCGGAATGTTCGGATTCGGTCCGCCAAGCGTGATATCACCGCCTTGACCGAAAGCCATATTGAGTTTTGCGATCCCGCCGAAACCTGCTACCATTCCGACTCCAAGCAGCAGGCCGAAAACGATGAGGATCACAGGACGCGTAAATGAATTCTTTTTAAACATAGTATCTCATTCCTTCTAAATAAAAAAATCTAATGTAAATCGCGGGGATTTTACAGCATCTTATTTTAACGCTGGATTTCAAGTGAAGGTTCATATTTTCTGGTCGAGAATACATGACAAAACTTTCATGTATCTTATGTAGGGCACATTCACTGCTCAGTATAAACTCTGCCCTCAGGCAGCAGAAATCTCATTAGACGCGCTGAGTTCGCCGCACCCGGAAAAGGAAAGCCATACTATTTTTCTTATTATGTGCAATCAGAAGTATGATTTNNTAGGGCCAGAAAAACATTCATATGAAAAGAGACTTAAATAAAAATTCGGCATTCCACGCTTACCTTAGTCGCCGTAATTCTATGTATCTCAATATTATAACTGTGCACACACAACTTTTTCCCTAAAATAGCAGAGCCGATAATAGCCGGCTCTCAAATCTAAATATGTTTCGATTCTCATCGCGCAAATATACGAAATTTAAAGACAATTGTCAAGGTGCTCATCCAAATAAAATAGGTGCTTCTTTGATGAATAGTTATTCATCAAAGCAACCCCTTTCTCCTTCCCAATTTAAGTTTGCAGCTATAGGCGGCCCACAATCCGATTCTCCAACCGGAACGTATTATTAAATGCTACATCGGATGAATGATTTAAGTGAAAAAGAAAGGTATTCTCAGATAATAAAACAATTATCCCATAATAGCCACGATAGACTTTGAGGTACTTCCCACTTGCTTACTGATAGGAGTAAGCATTGTATCCCGTGGCGGGGGCGCTCGAAAGAGCGTCCCAAATTTTATGTGTGTTACCCTTCTCCGTTTAAGCTTTAAGTTTGAATTGCGGCAACTTGCGGTTTTGTTTTCTCATAAAAAGCCACTTAATTAACATTAGCCTTATAGTGCTCATCAGCCTCATCAACGTGAGCGAACCCAGCGATGTATCAGATAACCAGGCCGCATCGTATCACTTATTAAGCCTTCGATGATGGTGATTTGGATATCCTAGTAGTTGCGGAGATCGACGGATTCATCCTTTATGTAGTAGAGTTTGTTTATGGCTAAAAGCGAAAGTGGAGAAATCGTTAGCAGGATCAGATCAGGCTTTATTTCCCCATTGCCGAAAAGACTTTGCCGCTTTTTGATCTGGCATGCTGCATCCCTTCGACATGGGCACTGAGATAGGAGCGGAAAAGCGTTTCGAGAGCGTGGCGGGTATTTCCCGATAGGCGCAGATTGCAGACATTAGCGATCGTTGCACGTCCCAGATGACGGAGCGAGGCAAGAGTTTCAGGCGTTAGTTTATGCAGGCGTTCGCTATGCATATCGGCGGAGCGCTCTATTTCAATAACCTCACCTTTTTCGATCTCAAAATAATAGGCAGAAGAAGAATTGTTTTTCTCATCTCCCAGCCGCATTCGGAATCCGGCAAAGGAAATATATTGCAGATAATACGCAAAGAGAACGGGCCATACACCTGCCGAATCTTCACAATCGGAAATGACGGTCAGCGTTTCTTTGACGAGCGTATAAAGCTCCGGATGACATTCTTCATGATGCTGGGAGCGCAGCAGAAGCTCGACGACTTTTGTTGCCGCTTCGATATGATCGAGATCGGATTGGAGATTGCGCAGCGGCAGTGCAGTCTCGGCATTAGAAAGCAGGTAGAGATCGCGCCCTTCTTTTTTATAGAACGTTACTTTGGAGCAGGTGAAAGGCTCAAGGGAAGAACCGAACTTCGATTTCATTTCGCGCGCGCCTTTGGCGATGACATCGACTAATCCGTAATCGCGCGTATACAGCGAAACGATCTTCGATGTATCGCCTTGCTTACGTGAACGCAAAATGACGGCTTCAGTCGTTACAATCACCGGCCTGAAAAATAATAGTGGGGAAAGTGTATCTTTTCACCTCTAAAAACGTTTATTATCAAGGAATGTCTCAATGATTTCGGGACTTTACATTATTAATTATCATACGATATGAAGATGAAACCGCTTTTTCTATTGCTTATTATGTCGGCTTTTATGGCAGTAGTCATCGTTTCCTGTTCGCCGCCGATCACTCCTGTAGCTCCGACAACGCTTGTCCCTGATAAAACAGGCGGGATTTTGAACTTAACAGATTCGAATGTGTACAACTATCAGCTTTCCTGTACCTGTCCTTTCCCGTTGAAAATAGAAGGAGCCGATACCAGCAACATTTTATATCACGATATCAGTCATTTGAAAGATACGATCGTTTATCATTTAATCATCGCAAAAGCAAAACAATCGTTGACGTCGGGCAAATATACAGGATGGCTTGCAATTACAACGATTCAGCCTGTAACGACGGAACTCCTGAAGGACACATTGCGGGATACTGTTATCGTACCATAAAGATTTTTCGTAGGGGCACGCCGCGCGTGCCCGCAGCGTGCCCCTACTGTCGTTTATAGTACGATCAATTCCTTCGGCGATTTATTGATGACTTCGACATTTTCTTTGCGCATGATAACATCGTCTTCGATGCGGACGCCGCC
>PLXB01000474.1 GCA_003151215.1 Ignavibacteriota bacterium | reverse complement strand
TATATAATATTTTGATATTTTGGAAATGATTTTCGCGTGAAACATATTTTTTCTTCGTATATTTGTATTCATAAATACGGTCCATCCCGCCAATTGCTGTGATTTGTCTCCGTGGCATGGAGACGTGATCATGACCCGTAAAGAGAGTCATGGTAAGAGGCGGGTAAAGGTTGATCTCTTGTTGGAATGCCGTATTTCTGCTATTTCCCTGCTAATACAGCCGGACTTGCCGGATCTCAGACTTCCGGTTTCCGGCTGTTCGGGGAAGTTCTAAGTTATGAAGTCTGAAAAAAGTCTGTTCCTTAAGTCTGTAAAAAGTCTGAAGTCTGAAAAAAAGTCTGTTTCTTAAGTCTGAAAATCTAAAGTCTGATCACTACCCATTTTGCGAAGCACTTAACCGTGAGCGCGTGAAATGTTCGTTCTTTGAAAATTGAAAAAATTATCGGAGCTTCAGAAGAAATCAAGTATGCAGAATGAAAAAGTAACTTGAAAGGTTTAAATTCGTAGTACGACTATGCCTTTTAGTATCCATTCATTTACAGATATATTCCTTTCGACATTTCGTTCGATCCGCCACCGGAATTACCGGCTCTTCTTTTTGGGGCAATCCGTTTCGCTTATCGGAACGTGGCTGCAGAATACGGCCCTGGCATGGCTTGTCTATTCGATCACGCGGGATTCCCGTGCATTGGGTGTGATGGGTTTTCTCGGAGCAGTACCGGTTCTTTTTCTTGGCGTCTATGCCGGAACGATTGCCGATGAATTTCCGAAGCGGAAAATAATAATCATTACCCAGTCTCTGCTCGGAATTTTTGCATTTCTCCTTGCATTTTTTGTCTGGCAAAATTGGACGGCAATATGGTTGCTGGGTCTTGTCAATTTACTTTCCGGTGCAACGATTGCCTTCGATCTCCCGACTCGTCAGGCATTTGTTGTCGAGATGGTTGGTAAAGAAGATGTTCCGAATGCCGTAGCGTTGAACTCTGCCGTCTTTAATGCTGCCAGACTTATCGGTCCGGCGCTCGGCGCACTGATCATCGCCACTGTTTCGATCGAACTTTGCTTCATTCTTAACGGAATTTCATTTTTTGCCGTCATTATCGGTTTACTGATGATGAGGATGCCTCATGAAGTCCGCAACAGAAGGTTGAAAGACGAGTCGCGAATGCAGTCCATGAAAGAAGGCGTACGGTATCTCTATACCATTCCGAATTTCCGGGCTTTGATGATTCTTGTGATCGCCATGACGCTTTTTGCATGGAGTTATACTGTGAATTTACCCGTCATAGCAGTTGAGGTTTTGAAAGGTAATTCAGCTACTTACGGTGCGCTTCTTTCGGCAAACGGACTTGGTGCGCTTGTTGCAGCTTTAACGCAGGCGGCATTCAGCAATAAATTGCGGGCAAGATTCATGGTGTATTTTTCGATCGCAACATTTATTGCTTCGATCAGTCTCATTCCACTATTCAATACGACACTGCCGGTTCTTCTCTGCTTAGGAGTTACCGGTTGGAGCGTCATCACTTTCTTCATCACAGCGAATTCTACGCTGCAGCGCTTTGTCCCCGATGAATTACGCGGCAGAGTGATGGGAATATATTCCTTAGCATTTGCCGGACTTTTTCCATTCGGCAGTTTGCTTGCAGGATTTCTGGCTCATGAATATGGCGTCGGCTCTGCTCTCTGGACAGATTCCATAATCCTTTTCATGATTGCTTCGCTGACCTACCGCTTCGTCCGGAAACTTCCAAGCCTATCCGTTATTTCGGAGAAAGCAGGAATGAGAGCGATCAACGTCGATATGTATAAACAGGTTATTGCTCTGTAAGGATGAACGGCCTTTGGAACTGACTTGAGGTTCAATGAATTAAACAGTGGTAATTATTTTTTATGAGCACTATGAAATTCATTTTTGTTTTTGGTATCGCTATCGGTATCTTGGGATGTTCAAATAGCCCGACAAGTATTATTATTCATGAACTTGTCGTTAGTCCGAAAGCATTAATATTTATGCATGGGGATACGACTAAGACGCTCTCAATTACCCATACTTGCACCTGTCCTTTTAACTGGGGAGTTCATGTCCTGACTTCGACTTCAGTATTGCAAGATGTATCGGGAAATGGAGATAATACGAAAGTGCCGATCACTATTGATCGCTCGAAACTTACAGTCGATACCTTGTATAGTCTCCTTCAAATTACTTCGAATGACTATGGAACGGATACCGTTCAGATAACGATCTTCCGATAACTCTAATGGAATTCTTTCCCCCCATTGTTGTTCTAAAAGCCCGGATTTTTAGCTGGCATACTATCAATTTTAAGCGAAATAACTCAAAATGTTCACGATCATCGTCGTTTTAATCATTTTATCAAGCATTATTCTTACGGCAGTAGTTCTTGCACAAGCGGCAAAAGGTAATGGTCTTGCCGGGGGATTAGGAGCTCCGGGTTCAGTAGGGACGATGTTCGGTGTGCGCCGCGCCTCGGACTTTTTGACGAGGGCCACAATTATTATAGCCGGAACATTTATGCTTCTGACGATAGTCGTGAACCGCTTCTTCCTTCCGACAAGCGGTACGGTGATTCAGAATGTTGTCAGAGAAGGCAGCGCTCCACCGGTTTCGCAGCCACCTATTCAAAGCGGACCGCAATCGGCACCGCCCGATCAGGCGCAGCCCGCGCCCGGCAAATAGATACATTGTAAAAAAGACGGGTTTTTACCCGCCTTTTTTATTTACGGGAAGTGTAAACGTGAATCGCTTCATCGGTGTTGATTCTGTACGCACTCTCATCACACAGCCATCGAGTTATAGTTGTACATTATACTAGAGGAGGATCGAATCATGCGAAAATTATTTTTTCTCTGTATTTGCTCTGCATTTTTTCTCAGTACTTCAGAAGGATATGCGCGCCGCCTGAAGGTATATTCATTTCCGAAGCAGATCGCTGCAGGGCAACTTGCAACAATAATATTCGAAAATCCGGATCCTGATAAACAGATCGCACGCCATAAATGCACTGCTGAAAAGCTCATTGCCTGGGTAAAATCCGAGATTCCGATCCTTCGCATCGAGCAAAAAAATAAGCAGGTCTTTACCTCACTTGGCTCCTATCTTTCAGAAGGTGATAGCATCATTGCAACTTATATGATCCCTGTCACGCTGGAGCCCGGCGATGCAACGCTTTATCTTCTTAATGACCGTGATCCGAGTGTCCCCTACCCGTTCAGCGTTATTCCTATGGTTCAGTGCACGCTTCAAAAAATTGCAGCAAGTTATATATCGCCGCTTGGCAAGATCACTGTGATCGGCGAAGGCTTCTTACCGTCGGAAGTTCTCGATCCTACTAATGCGATCAAAGAACTTCAGATCAATGTCGGCTATGATAAGATGACCTTGGCTGATCAGTATACTACGCTTCACCGCCGAATGGCAAGCGATTGGGCACGCGTAACGATGGGCGATTTCCTCGAACTCGAACAGGGCGGCAAAAAATGGGAGCTATTTGTCGAGTCATGCGGCTTGCTTAAAGAAGGGCTGACACTTGATTTCATTGCTCCCCCCGATATTAAACCGGGACCCGCAACGCTGACCATGGTACTTCGTAAAGATAAAGCAGTTGCTGCAACAAGCGCCCCCTTGAGCGTTACTGTGCAGTAAGATCTTTATCTGAAAGTAGCATGATCTTACATCTTTCTGGTTACATGATGTAGCACGAAACGCCTCAGGCTTCCTTACTGTTTAGTCGTCCCCAATTCAATATATTATTCGAAATTTATATATCATCATTTATTTTTATTATTATGGCTACTGTTGGCTTATTATTCGGAATGGAAGAAACCTTCCCCCCAGCGCTCGTCGAGCGTATTAATGAAGTCGGAAAAAAAAATAAAGTAACTGCGGAATTTTGCTCTATCGATATTTGGCGCAGCGACGAGCCGAAGCATTATGATGCTGTGCTCGACAGAATTTCGCAAGACATCCCTTTCTACCGAGCAGTCCTCAAGAACATGATGCTGAGCGGGACGAAAGTGGTCAACAATCCTTTTTGGATGAATGCCGATGAGAAATTTTTTTCGTATGCAGTATGTGCAAAAGCGGGAATCACTGTTCCGAAAACTGCGCTCATTCCCAGTAAAACCATGCCGCCGGATACAACGGAAAAATCGTTTCGCAATTTGAAATTTCCACTTTCCTTCGAAGAAATTTTTAATCACGTCGGCTTTCCCGCCTATTTCAAACCCCATTCCGGCGGAG
>PLXB01000010.1 GCA_003151215.1 Ignavibacteriota bacterium | reverse complement strand
CTCCGGGGTTCCTCGCAATGACGACCCTAAAAAGTAATTGAAAAAAATTCTAATACTACACCGTGACCTAAAGGTCACGGTCTTTAAGTAAATAAAGCGGCTCGCTAAAATTGGGATGATGCACGAGATTGAACGACGATGATGAGCAAACATAAGTGTTCAATTCATCTCCAAGTTTCGCGCTTGTTGCGACTGAGTCCAACGTGGAGTCGAAATAAAGGACTGCAAATTGATCTATCATCACGCGGCCTGCCAATGGCTGCGATAGTTTGAAATATTCAGTTGCTTGTTGTGGCGGACGTTGCTTCTGAATGAACGTCGTGTCTATTCCACTGCCACGAATATGCAGGCGCGTACTAACGAGCTGCCGCGATTCGGGGATATAAATATGAGTCATTCCCGATTCATTGAATTCAGCTTTGAAAGTAGCGTTAATAAGATTGCACGATAAGCAATCCACTTCGACTTCCTTCAATCCGGGTTTCGTGGAAGGATTCTCTGTTCGATAGACATGGAAGAATATCGAATCGCCGATCCATCCATGCTCGGCTATACGATAGACATTCGGATTGGGACGAGGCTGTTCGACTGTCCACCAGCTTGAACATCCGAAGGCGCTTATGCAAAGCAGCATCGAAATAAATCGCGGTGCAATTCCACTGAAGACCCTCTCAGGGTCTTTATTTAATTTCGACTGCTTCCGCTTCAACAAATCCTTCATCCCCATCTACAATTACCGAGTACATATCGCCTTCGAGCGCCACGAGAATAATTTTGCTGCCTTTCGGCAATATCTTCAACACTTCTTTTTTTGTTTTGTCTCTATATACTGCGACTCCCTCCTGAGCCGTGACTGTAAGGCTTACAGTTTTTTTGACGGGCTTTTCGGGTGCAATCGGCTCTTTAGGCGTACGAGATTTAGCTCTTTCCATTATCATCTCCTCGTTCTGATCCGGGTTATACCGGCGCGGCGGCAGCAGCCGCAACTCTGGGCTAACTCCTACCGCGAGCGTGCCTTCGCCCGATAAATTCAAGACAGTGTCATGGCCCATCGAGTATAACGTGAGCTTAATGCCTTCGGCTTGGGCAATTTCAAACCGTGCATAATCCCGGCGCTCAAAATGCACTACTGCAACCGAACTGCCTGGTACGCAATCCCGGCATTCAACTTTGAGGCTGTCTTTTTCCGTATCCCATCGCGCTGCCCCATCTCCTGCAAGCGCGACATAAAGCGTATCTCCTACGCGGCGCGCAGCCAGCTTTGCTGGAAAATAGCTTGTGCAGCTCGCAAGGCACGAAGCCAATGCGAAGGCGAAAATCGCCTGCGTTGCCGCTCGATGGGCTAAGGTATGTCTTACAATTTTATTCATATTATTTTCAATATAATGGATCGAGAAATTTAACGATGCGAATTGTGTCGGAGTGTTGGAATGTTTCGATTAGCTTGCCCTTCCGCCAGTTGTTATTGACTTTGAAATAGCCATATACTCCTTTGGCAAGCGAAAGACTATCCATACTAATTTGCTGTACTGTATCAGGCAAATATCGCTGACCGAAACCAAGCGAAAGAGCCTGGTCAAGTTCTGACCTGCTTCGGTAAGCGTTTGCGGAAACGAAAAGCTCTGCCTCGGCAGGTAATTTAACGATAATCTCGCTTTGACGTTGTGCGATAGATTTGGCTATTTGAATAGTATCGACTTTTGCAATCGGAAGGGGTTGAATGTTAGATTTAATTGCAAAGAATAGAATCGCAATTACTCCGATCGAAAGTGGTACAAGCCACTTCCACAAGTTAGAAGTACGAGGTATGAAGAATAAAGGCGAACGCTTGAGAGCAGTCGGGATTTGCTTTAATCCCATTTCGTTTATTCTTTCGACTTCATTCTTCTCTAAGGCTTTCTGGTTTAATTGCGCGGAGCGGGAGAGAGTGTATGAAAGCGCTGAAAGTTCATTTCTCGAATAGTGCTGCAAAGACTCTGAGATGGTCTTTGATGTACGCAGTATATTTGGAATGTGAACTGCTGTGCGCGTGACGGCATAGTCGGTGGTCATCGCCGAAAAAGCCGCATCGTGAATTGGCTCTCTGAAAGAAATATTCCGTACCAGTCCGGTAAAAATTGCAATTGCCGGAATGAGATTTGGTGATTCGGTAATGTCTGCTGCGCCTGACTCTTTAGGTATTCCGCTTTCAGGTGCAAATTTGTTGAGCAGTCCTTCAAGCTCAGTTCGGGCAGCAGAAAGGGTATTATATGGACTATGNNCGCCCCGCCAAAAGGATACATGCCAACGAGCGTTGCGCCTCGTGACCAAAGCATCACAAAATGGTCTTCGGCAAGCGAGAGCGGCCTCCGAATTAGATAAATGGATTCGCCGGAGTGCAAGGAATATTGCCGCACTGCTGCCTCGATCCGAAGAAAGGCACTAGCGTTTTCCTCCCAGAGAAATTCTGGACCTATGATCCGAACGAAGAAAGCCAAAAACGGTTTTTGGGGTAACAAAGACCCTCTAAGGGCCTTTTAAGACCTTCTAAGGGTCTTTAATGACCATAAAAGGGTCTTTGGTGAATAATGAGTTACTGACGATTTAGCGTATTTACCCGTCCACCGCCGTCCCTCCCACATAATTAATGAATAAGCACCCTAACAATAGGGCATGGCTATACTGTTCAGCATGAAATAATTGTGCCATAATATTGGCGGTTAATTTCCGGGAAAAGCCAGTCTTCGATAAATATCTGAATCATAAGCGTGATATTTATTTTTTGACCGTGTTCTCATTCGTTCGACACAATTAAACTTTAAGAAAAATGACCAATTTCGACAAAATTCTTCGAAAAGACCTTCGCATGGTCTTATTTGCTGCTTTATTGCTCCTCTCTGCGGCATTTTACGCGC
>PLXB01000122.1 GCA_003151215.1 Ignavibacteriota bacterium | reverse complement strand
GAATTCGACGTAAGAATCCCCGGGCAAATTCAACACAAAGAGACAAAGGCACAAAGAAGCGAAGAAATATTTATACCTTTCATTATCCGTAAAATTATATAAGGCCTAAATTTTTCTTTGTTTGCTTTGTCTCTTTGAGTCTTTGTGTTGAAATCGAGTAAGCGTTAAAATCCTTATGTACGGATTTGACGCTTTCGAAATTGCCTCGCAGATACGAAATGGAATTCGCTTCCCGGATAAAAAAAAAGGCCGACGAGATGTCGGCCTTTAAACATATAAACTGCGATTGCAACTAATTAGGCGGCTTTAATTTTGATATCCACACCGGCAGGTAGGGATAACGTCTTTAAAGCGTCAATTGTTTTGCTTGTCGGATTTAAGATATCGATCAAACGTCGATGAGTTCTAATCTCGAATTGTTCCCGAGACTTTCTATCGATGTTAGGCGAGCGCAATACTGTATATTTCTCGCAACTGGTAGGAAGCGGAATCGGACCCGCAATAGCGGCTCCGGTGCGTTTTGCGGTTTCTACGATATCTGCCGTAGAACGATCCAACAAGCGTTGATCATAGGCCTTCAGCCTGATTCTGATCTTTTGTTTCACCTGTTTAGGTTGCTTTTCTTGTTTTGCCATAATAACCTTGTAAACCTTACTTCTTAATGATTTCTTCCTGAATTTTTGACGGAACACGCTCAAAATGGTCAAATTCCATCACATAGGTAGCACGCCCTGACGAGAGCGAACGTAATAGCGTCGAATATCCGAACATTTCACTTAAAGGAACTTCCGCATTAACTACAACTGCTCCCTTATGATTTTCTTGTCCCATGATTTGCCCGCGACGTCTGTTCAGATCTCCGATGATATCTCCCATGTTGGCTTCGGGAGTCGTCACGACGACCTTCATAATAGGTTCAAGGATAACAGGCTTGGATTTACGCGCCGCTTCCTTCAATGCCATCGAACCGCAAATCTTAAATGCCATTTCGTTAGAGTCAACGTCATGGTAAGATCCGAATACGATCGCCACTTTAACGTCTACCAGGTTATAGCCGGCAAGAACTCCTGTGGAAAGACCTTCTTCTATCCCCTTAATAACCGCCGGTATGTATTCCCTAGGAATCACACCTCCGACAATCTTACTGACAACCTCGTTACCCTTGCCTTTTTCATTCGGCTCGATTTCGAGTTCGACGTGGGCATATTGTCCGCGACCGCCCGACTGCTTAACGAATTTCGTTTGGCTGGCACCGGGAATCGAGATCGTTTCCTTGTAGGAAACCTGAGGCTTACCGACGTTGGCTTCTACACCGAATTCTCTTTTCATACGGTCATGCAAAATTTCAAGATGAAGTTCTCCCATCCCTGCAATAATTGTTTGACCCGTTTCTTCATCGGTAGAAACACGGAACGTAGGATCTTCCGTAGATAAGGCACCTAAAGCCATCGCTAGCTTTTCTCGATCGGCTTTCGACTTCGGTTCGATTGCCATGGAAATTACCGGCTCGGGAAATTCCATTTTTTCAAGAATTAAAGGCTTCTTAGGCGAACAAAGCGAATCGCCCGTTGTCGCTTTCTTTAATCCGATGCAAGCGACAATATCGCCCGTATGGAATTCGTCTTTTTCTTCACGCTTGTTTGCATGCATCTCCAATAAACGAGAAATCCTCTCTTCCGTATCCTTAGTAGTATTCAGAAGGGTATCCCCTTTTTGCAGAGTACCGCTATAAATCCGGATGTATGTCAAACGACCTACATAAGGATCCGTCATAATTTTAAACGCAAGAGCTGCTAGAGGCTGATCATCGGCCGGAATAATGAATATTTCTTCGCCCGAATCCAAGTCGTGAGCTTTAATGACCCCTCGATCAATCGGAGAAGGCATCCAAGCAACGACAGCATCCAATAATTGTTGCACACCCTTGTTTTTAAATGCGGATCCGGGCAAAACAGGATTGATCTTATTAGCGCATACACCCTTACGAATAGCCGCATGAATTTCCTCATCGCTAAGCGATTCGGGGTTTTCCAACACCTTCTGCATGAAGACTTCATTTTCTTCGTCAATTGTCGCCAACTCTTCTAAAAGTTCGGATCTCATCTTTTTGCATAGATCGACCAAATCTTCAGGAATTTCGACTTCATCCCATTCGGTTCCCAAATCTTCAGTGTGGAAGATAAGCGCCTTCATTTTTATGAGATAGACCATCCCTTTGAATTCCGCTTCGGCTCCGATCGGACATTGAACAGGAATTGCATTGGCATGTAGCTTTTCACGCATCGTCTTAACCGCATCAAAGAAGTCAGCTCCCATACGATCCATCTTGTTGACGAATGCGATACGAGGAACTCCGTATTTATCGGCTTGACGCCATACGGTTTCGGACTGAGGTTCGACACCCGATACTGAACAAAACAGAGCAACCGATCCGTCAAGCACACGAAGAGAACGTTCCACTTCAATCGTGAAGTCTACGTGTCCCGGCGTATCGATGATGTTAATCTTTGACATTTCCCCGTCTTTACCTTTCCAAAATACGGTAGTAGCTGCAGACGTGATTGTGATACCTCTTTCTTGTTCTTGAGGCATCCAGTCCATTGTAGCGGCACCTTCGTGCACTTCGCCGATTTTGTGGCTCTTGCCGGTATAATAAA
>PLXB01000335.1 GCA_003151215.1 Ignavibacteriota bacterium | reverse complement strand
ACACTCCATACTCTTTGGTCTCAAGTGCAATGGTTTGAGTGAAGGCTATAACCGCAGCTTTTGCAGCGACATAAGCAGCTTTCTTTGGATCGGGTTTCAGAGCAGTCTCTGCTCCCATCGTCACGATTGACCCGATGCCAAGCGGCTTCATTAACCGTGTAGCCTGTTTCACACAANNGGCTTTAATCCGCCTATCGTTGCAAAAAGCAATCTCGGAACGCCGAATTTCTCCGCACCGATCTTGAATGCCTTCTCAACACTTGCTTCGTTAGCAGCGTCGACCCTCTGGAAAAGAAAATTCGGATCGGAAAATTTGTCCTCAAACGCATCCATTCCTACAACATTCCATCCTTTATCCAGAAAGTAGCTTCGTGTCACGCTTCCAAGTCCGCCGGATGAGCCGGTTAAAAATAATGTGTTCATTTAAATACAAAGTTACGGAATCATCACCGAAAACCATTTAATAATGCTAATCCGGTTCTAAAATGTGTTAAATTGCATTAATTACTTTAGACACATCCGGCAAAACGAATGGCAAAATCGCAGGAAAATACGATCATCCTGACAGGGGAACAAAGCGATCCCGGAACGGTTGCCGCTCAAGTGAAACACGCCGGACGCTTTGATGGTATTCCCATCGCGCTTGGAGCTGTCGCGCTCCTTTTCCTTGTTGCATTTATTATCAGGGATTTTTCTCCTTTTATTATTGCCGCCGCATTATTCCTCTTGCTTTTTCCTTTCCGCGAGTACCGGGCAGCACGGACAATAATGTTCGCCGCAGGTATCCTCATGGGATTCTGGCTCTTCATAACCCTTGCAAATTTGCTCCTGCCCTTTATTATCGGACTTCTTATTGCCTATCTTTTTAATCCTGCTATTACGTGGATTGAAGAAAAATGGGGAATCACGCGCGGCTGGAGCTCTCTTGTTATCGTGCTGCTGTTATGTGGAGTAATTGTCATTGCAGGAATGCTTCTGATCCCTCGGATTATCGATCAATTGGATGCGTTGCTGACAACCATATCCGGTTATCTTCAGAATTCGACGATCACCCTCGATGAAAAAGGAATCCGCGATTTCTTTCTTTCCCTCGGTTTCCCGAGGAAATATGTTGACCAATATGTGACCGGTGAGATCATTCCTCATATGAAGGAATTATACGCAGCACTTCCGCATATTATTACCGTCATTCTTTCTGCCATTCCGGAATTTGCAGTGCGCGCACTCGATTTTCTTATTATTCCGGTCGCAGCGATTTATTTCCTGAAAGATTGGAGAACCATGATCGAAAGTATTCAGTCGCTTATTCCGCAGCGCCATCGCCCGGCCTTTATTGTGACCTTCAGTAACATCGACAAAGTCCTTTACGGATATATCCGCGGACAATCGACCGTTGCAATCATTATCGGATTTCTCGGAGCAATCGCTTTTATGATTATCGGCGTTCCGTATGCTGCGCTGCTTGGACTTTCGATCACTCTTCTCGATCTTATACCTTTTCTTGGCTTGTTCATCAGTATCATTATTATCGAAGGAGTTATTATCTTGACAATGCCGATATCACTTGGCTCGGTCATGAGCGGATTGATCGTACTCGCCGCGCTGCATTTATTCGAAAATTATTATCTGGGTCCGAAAATCGTCGGCAAAGGAGTCGGGATTCCGCCGATCCTTATCATTATGTCTATATTCGTATTCGGTTACTTCATGGGATTTTTAGGAATGCTCTTTGCTGTTCCGCTGACGGGTATCATCCTCCTCTTCGTCCGCGAATATAGGCAGGCATTAGTTGAACATCCATTACTATAATCGTTGCACGGCATACTTTATATTGTCTCAACTCCGATCGGAAATCCGGCAGATATTTCTTTGCGTGCGATAGAATCGATCAGGACATGCGATACATTAATGTGCGAAGAAGCGAAACCGGCGAAAAGACTTTTATCTAAATTACAAATTCAAAAAGAGTTTATCCTTCTCAATGAGCATACAACCACCGAAGCAACAGCCGAAGCCCTTAGCATCTTAAAAGAAGGCAGAAACCTCGCTCTTATTTCCGATGACGGCACTCCTCTTCTCGCCGATCCGGGAAGCGAATTAGTAAGAGAATGTATTGCACACGGAATAACGGTCGTTCCGATTCCCGGCGCTTCGAGCGTACTTGCCGCACTTGTTGCAAGCGGCTTCTCGCTTTTATCATTTACATTCGTCGGGTTCCTTCCTCGCGATAAAACCGGAAGAAAAAAAGCGGCATCTGAATATAAGAACAGAAAAGAAACTCTCGTTTTTCTTGAGGCTCCGTATAGATTGGGGCAGTTGCTCGAGGATTTATGCGATGGTTTAGGAAATGACAGGCGCGCCGTTATCTGCCTGGATCTGACGATGCCATCCGAGAGATTCGAGCGCGGAACACTGGCCTCGATACAAAAATATTTCGCCGAACATCCGTTCAAAGGGGAGTTCGTCATCGTTGTCGAAGGCGCAAGGGGAAAATTTTTGCCCAACGGATAAAGCGTGGCGTAAAACTTTAGCCTTCGGAAAAATTGTTACCATCGCGTGAAATCAGCCTTCGGAGTTGTCTCGATATTGATTAGCTTCTTTTTTGCCGGGATACTCTGGACCTCCACGACTCTCGCGCAGAAACGCAGCGTTCTTGTCCAATTACATTCATTCGATGATTCCCTCATTACGCTGCCGAATGATTTTATAATCCCCGCCAGCATTCGTTTGACGATCGACAGCCAGATAATATTAGTCCAAGGAAAAGATTACATGATCGATTCGACATTTCATATTCTTACTCTTTCATTACAAGTTAGAAAAACCTTTTTTAGTATTCCGTCAGGGGAAAACAGAACCGTGCCGGTACGGATGTTGGAAATAAATTATGCTGTGCTGCCCCTGAATCTTCATAAAATATACAGCAGGTATCAGATACAAGTTGATTCAACAGCAAAAACAAACCGTACAGATACAGTCATTAATACTTCACAAGCAAACAATACTTCAAATGAAAGAACAATGAACCTGACAAAATCAGGCGGCATCACCCGCGGCATACAAGCCGGAAGCACGCAAGACCTTACATTTACCAATAGTTTCAATCTGACTTTCAGCGGTGACCTCGGCGAAGATCTTTCTTTCAAAGGAG
>PLXB01000374.1 GCA_003151215.1 Ignavibacteriota bacterium | reverse complement strand
TGCTTCGCATTCGCTCGCAATGACAAATACTTTTTTATTTCGTATATTCATCTTGCAAATGATGAGCACCCAAGTTAAGATGGAAGCAAAAAAATATGCCTCAGAGAGACTGCTGCTGTCGGAATGTTAGATTGCCGCGCAGGACTGATGTCCGGCTCGCAATGACATCTTTTATTCTGTCTCCTAAAAAGGACGAGCACCTATTGTGTGCATAGTGATGTGCTTGAATTTAATGGAGTTACAAGGCAACTACTGAGAGTATCTGAACCTGGATTTCAATGTCATTGCAAGATGGGCTTTAGCCCGACGAAGCAATCCCCTGAATATAGGAAGAATACCCGGATTTGCGGCACGATAAAGGGGATTGCTTCGCATACCCTCGCAATGACATATTTAGATTACAATGATTGAGGAAGTAAAGTCAAAAATAAAAAGTCAAGAAATGGGAAGGAAAAATCGGAATGTGCATAGTGATGTTGTTGAATTATAATGTAGTTACAAGGCAACTTCGTCGAAAGTGGCAGATGCGAGAATCATGGAGGGAATATTATTTATTACGTTTTTAGGTATAAGCTTAGCTTCGCCCTTTATTTCAATGTCACTTTATACGATGTATATGCGTTACATTCTCTTCACCACATTCCAATTCATTATTCATATATACCCCAGTTATGACAACAGAGACTATTACATCGAAAAATCTCCTTGACCTTGTTATTGTAAAAGACCCGAAAGTATCCTCCCAATATAAGAATGGCGTGAAAGTACCGATCACGACTTTCATCGAAGATTATATGAACGGACGAGTGGATGTGACGTGTGACGTCCAGCAGCTTTTGCAGAACCGTACATTATTTTTTAATTACAGATTTGTTCCGCATCACCTCAAATTTTTAGTCAAGCAGTTTATTCCTCAGGTCACTATTCATTCGGTGAAACAGGATGAACGGGTTATCCGCGATCATTATGACCGTGGCAATGATTTCTTCGGCGGTTTTTTAGGCGAGAGGATGATCTATACTTCGGCATTCTTCAATACCGGGTTTGAAAGTCTTGAATCGGCACAGGATAATAAGCTCAATTTAGTCAGCCAAAAACTTCAGCTGAAAAAAGGCGATAGGCTTCTTGATATCGGCTGCGGATGGGGAACGCTCGTCGCACATACGGCGAAATATTACGGAACGGATTCGACGGGCATCACGATCGCTCAGGCCGGAGCGGATTATGCCAATGCACAGATCAAGCGCTGGGGAGTCGAAGATCATGCACGGGTCAATCGTATGGATTACCGCAGCATTCCGGCTGCGAAATACGATAAAATTTCCTGCCTCGAAATGGCAGAGCATGTCGGCATCAAGAATTTTCAGAAATTCATGAATCAGATCGCCGGTCTTTTGAAAGATGACGGCTTGTTCTATCTGCAGATCGCCGGGCTACGCGCCGGCTATCATCAGGAGTCATTGGTCTGGGGAGGCTTCATGGCTCAGTATATTTTCCCCGGCGCCGATGCAAGCATGCCGCTTTCCTTCGTCGTCAAACATTTAGAGAAAGCCGGTTTCGAAATTCATAGCGTCGAAAATGTCGGCATTCATTATTCGCAGACAATTCAACTTTGGTATTATAACTGGCAATCGCATAAGGAAGAAATTCTGAAAGCCTATGGCCAATGGTGGTTCAGATGCTGGGAAATTTTCCTCGGATGGTCGGTCGATATTGCCAAGCAGGGGAATTCGACATGCTTCCAGATCGTCTGCAATAAAAATAAAGATGAATTTAACCGCAGACAATGGTTCGGCGGAGTAAATCTCGGAGAGCGCGACCTGCATACGAACGGCCAGGTCTATGGCGGCGCACCGCTTCTGGAGAAGGCAGCGCATTAAGGAATTAAAAATTCCTGCAGGCTTTCGCTTGATTTCGTCATTGCCGCTTATATGATGAGCATAGCATCACCGTAGCTTAAGAACCTATATTTCTGAGCGATTGCATGACGGTAGGCTTCCATTACATTTTCGTATCCGGCAAAGGCGCTGATCATCATGAGCAGTGATGATTTTGGCTGATGGAAATTTGTGATAAGCCCGTCGACGATTTTAAATGTGTAGGGTGGATAGATGAAGATCGAAGTCTCGCCGCTCTGCGCGATGGCGTCTCCCCTATCATTTGATGCACTCTCTAACGTTCGTGCCGCAGTCGTACCGACGGCAATGATTCTGCCGCCGTTCTTTTTTGCAGTATTGATCTTTTCCGCTGCTTCAACCGATACTTCAAAATGTTCCGAATGCATTTTATGCCGGTGAATATCTTCGACTTCGACGGGCCGAAATGTGCCAAGTCCGACATGAAGAAGAATTTTCACAATAATAATTCCTCTTTCTTCGATCCGGTTTAGCAGTTCTTCGGTGAAATGCAGACTTGCAGTAGGTGCGGCCACCGCCCCGTTTACTTTTGCGAAAACTGTCTGATAGCGATCACGATCAATTGCTTCTGCATCCCGTTTCAAATACGGAGGGATCGGAATCGAACCTGCGGCTTCGATAGCATTTTCAATATCAGCTGATTTCGAAAAGAATGTTACGATTCTTTCACCTTCAGATAATTCTTTTATTACTTCGCAATGCAGATCGTCATGAATAATAATTCTTTCGCCTTGTTTTACTTTCTTTGCCGGCGCAGCGAGGACATGCCAGGTGTCATTTCTATCGGATTGCTTATGAAGTAAAAATATTTCTATCAGTGCGCCGGTCGTTTCGCGGGTACCGGAAAGTCGTGCCGGAATGACTCGCGTTTCATTCAGGATAAGTGCATCGCCGGGTTTGAGATATTCTAAAAGATCAGAAAATTTTTTATCGTCAACTTGTTCAGCCCCCCGATGATGAACAAGTAATCGGGAATCAGTACGATGAATTGCAGGATAACGGGCAATTAACTCATCAGGCAAAATATAATCAAAATCCGAAAGACGCAGCTGGCTCATACTGGCGAAGCCAATTCTGTATGGATCTGTTGAATGCTTCGTACAATGCGCTCTTCCTTACGAAGTGAACGAATCGCACTGACAATGCTTGCAGCAGCAGAAAGAGTTGTGATGAACGGCACCTTATACGCAAGCGCCGACCAGCCGATTTCATACTCCGCAATACGTGATATTTCGCCGCTGGGGGTATTGATTACAACTTGTACTTCTCCATTCTTGATCGCATCGATAATGTTCGGTCTGCCTTCGGAGACCTTGTTTACGGCCTGGGCAGGGATATCGTGCTCGGCAAGATATTTTGTCGTTCCGCTTGTCGCAATAATACGAAAGCCGAGATAATGAAAACCTCTGATGATCTCAGCTGTTCGCGGCTTCTTATCCTGATCGCGAAGGGAAACGAAGATCGTACCTTCGGTTGGGATCTTGATGCCCGCTGCAAGATGCGATTTCAGTATCGCTTCGCCAAAATCTGCTCCGGATCCCATAACTTCACCGGTGGAACGCATTTCCGGCCCTAAGAACATTTTCACACGCGGAAATTTATCGAAAGGAAAAACAGATTCTTTGATCGCAACGTATTTCGTATGTTTATCGAAATCCTGGATGTCAAACTCCCTGAGCAATCTACCTGACATGATCTTCGCAGCGATCTTCGCAAGTGGCCTGCCCGTAGCTTTGGAGACGAATGGCACAGTGCGGCTTGCACGCGGATTGACTTCAAGCACATAGACAGTGCCATCTTTGACGGCATACTGAATATTGATAAGTCCGATCACATTCAGTGCATTAGCAAGCATTCTCGTATAAGCAATGATGAGCGCATAGATATCTTCGCTTGTATCGTACGGAGGGATGACGCTCGAGGAATCACCGGAATGAATGCCTGCTTCTTCGATATGCTGCATCACACCACCAATGATCACCGTGCCTTCTTTATCGCGCACAGCATCGACATCGAATTCGTAAGCGTCTTCCAAAAATCGGTCGATGAGAATCGGATGGCTCGGGCTGACTCCACGCGCGTTCGCCATGTATTCCGCAATAGCTTCGGGCCG
>PLXB01000369.1 GCA_003151215.1 Ignavibacteriota bacterium | reverse complement strand
CTTTATCGCCGTGCAATATTTTGATAAAATGCATTCGCATTTTTCCAGACACATGAGCTAAGATCGTATGTCCATTATCAAGTTTGACCCGGAACGTTGCATTTGGCAGCGCTTCCTCTATTACACCGTCAACAGTAATAGCAGATTGCTTTGACATTCGTTACGATCTAATCCATATTTTTTGAGCCGTTTACAGCCAGCCTTTAACGTAGAAATAATATTTTCTGTTCCAACTTGGATCATTTGGTTAGAATATCGCCTCCCCAAGGGCGGACAACAATAGTATGCTCAAAATGGGCACTTGGTTTGCCGTCAGCTGTAACAACCGTCCATCCATCCTTGAGAGTCTTTACTCTCCATGTTCCCATATTTACCATTGGTTCAATCGCCAAAGTCATTCCTTCTCGAAGTTCTATATTCCTATAACCCGTCTCAAAGCGATTAGGGACATAATTCGGAACCTGAGGTTCTTCATGAAGATTGGCACCGATGCCATGTCCAACAAGATCTTTAACGATTCCATATCCATGTGATTCGCAATAATCCTGAACGGCCTTCGAAATATCATATAATCTCCCACCAGCTCGTGCCGCAGCTATTCCTAAGAGAAGCGAATCTTTCGTGATTTCCATGAGCTTCGCTGTCTCCGGTGCTATTTCACCGACGGGAAATGTCCATGCACTATCGCCGAACCATCCATTTTTTTCAACTCCGATATCAACTGAAATAGTATCGCCCTCTTTCAATAGCACATCATCGGGTATTCCATGGACGACTGCTTCGTTTTTGGACATACATGTTGCAAACCGAAATGTTTGTCTTCCAACTTTATAGCCTTTAAAAGCAGGTTTCCCCCCTTTTTTTACGATAAACTCATCAGCTTTATCGTTTATCTCTAAAGTTGAAACACCGGGCTTTATCAGAGTGCCGACAAATTCGAAAGTTTGGTGAACGATGTGAGCACTTTCACTAATCTTCGCAATTTCCTCTTCAGTCTTAACAGTCATCTGCTGCTCCCACATACCTGTTCATGGTTAGCAATTAGAATCCGCCTCCTCCATAAACTCCCCCTCCCCCTGAACGACCTTTGAGTTTCCCCGTCTTCATTAAGCCGTCGTAATTATGCATCAACAAATGCGATTCGACCTGCTGCAAAGTATCAAGGGCAACTCCAACCATAATCAGTAAGCTCGTGCCTCCGAAAAATTGTGCGAACCCTGATGTTACTCCAAGTCCCGTAACAAATGTAGGTAAGATAGCAATAATCGCTAAAAAAATAGCGCCCGGCAATGTTATATGCGTAAGAATATTATCAATATAATCCGAAGTATTCCTTCCAGGGCGAACACCGGGAATAAAGCCGCCCTGTTTTTTCATTGTGTCGGCAACATCACGCGGATTAAATGCTATAGCCGTATAGAAATACGTAAATATAACGATCATGATGCTAAAAACGATCGCATGGCTTACCGATCGATAATCGAAGAATTTTGCCACACCCATTGCAAAGGAAGATCCAGGAAAAAACTGAATCAGTGTTGTCGGAATAAAAAGAATTGCCTGTGCAAAAATGATAGGCATAACGCCGGCAGTATTTATTCTCATCGGAATATGCTGTGTCGTTCCCCCATAGACTTTTCTTCCGATAACACGTTTAGCATATTGAACAGGTATTTTGCGAATTCCTTGAGTTATCAAAACAACGAAAGCAATGATACCGATAAAAAATGCAATCAGCACAACTTCGACAATAATATTTTTTCCTGCATCCGTGCCGATATCCTTAAACTCGTCGAAGATCGCCGAAGGAAAACGAGCAATAATTCCAATGAAAATAATAAGAGAAATACCATTTCCAATTCCCCGTTCGGTTATTTGCTCGCCAAGCCACATCATAAACATCGTACCTGCAGCAAGGCAGAATACCGTACTTATCATAAAAAGCACAGGATTCACACCATCGGCTACTACCCCCCCCCCATACTGCGTAAGTGAACAGCGACTCCTATTGCCTGTAATGCACCCACGACGAACGTACCGACACGTGTTAGCTGTGTGATCTTCTTTCGCCCTTCTTCGCCTTCTTTTTGTAGTTTCTGAAAATACGGAACGACGCTTCCCATCAATTGAATGATGATTGACGTCGAAATATAGGGCATAATACCCAAGGCAAAAATAGCGGCATTTTTGAATGCTCCGCNNGATACCCAAAGCAAAAATAGCGGCATTTTTAAATGCGCCTCCGACAAAGAGATCATATAATCCAAAAAGTGAATTAGACCCCTCACCTGCTTGGCGCTGAAGCGCCTGAACGTCGATGCCGGGCAGAGTAATATGCGCGCCAAAACGAACAACGACGAGAAGCGCAACAGTATAGATGATGCGCTGACGAAGTTCGTCTATTTTGAAAATATTCCTAGAACTATCTGTAAGTCTGCTCATGAATAGAGTCTAAGAAAAAATATTTTGGTTACGATCTTTATTCAGATATTGTCATTGCTTCGATCTTACCACATGCTTTTTCGATTTTTTCTGCAGCACCATTCGAAACTTTGTGGACATGAACTATCATCACAACTGATACATATACATTACCGAGTATCTTCACCGGTCTATGCCCACCTTTGATCATACCTGTCGCACGTAGTAGAGCAGGAGTTATAAGCTCACCCTTCGGCAAACGGCCCGATTTCATCGATTCCTCAAGACGAGAGACATTCACTTCTTCATATTCGATGCGGAATGGAGAAGTAAATCCGAATTTTGGTAAACGACGAGAAAGCGGCATTTGACCACCTTCGAATCCGAGTTTGCGTTTGTTACCGGAACGTGATCCTGCACCGTTGGAGCCGCGTGTTGAGGTTTTACCGTGCCCTGAGCCGATACCGCGACCGACTCGCTTGTTAGATTTGATCGCGCCGGAAGCCGGACGCGGATTAAGTATAAGTGCCATTGTCGTTTTGTTTACTAACGCGGAAAGCTCCTTCAGAGCCACCCGCTCGCATGAAAAAAATTACGCGATCTCCGTCACTTGGACTAAATGTCGCACTGTACGGATCATTCCGCGGATTGCAGCAGTATCGTTATGCTCAACCACGTAGTTTGGTCTGCCCAATCCAAGAGCTTTGATCGTTAGCTTGTGATTAAGGAGCGTATCGTTGATACTTTTTGTCTGTTTGATACGGAGCTTCTTCATATTTGCTTATTATCCGTTAAAGACTTTAGAAAGTGAAATTCCTCTGCGTTCGGCAACCGTAGAAGCATCGCTCAGCATTTCAAGCGCTGCCATTGTTGCCTTCACTAAATTATGCGGGTTCGATGAACCCTGAGACTTTGTCAGAATATCCTGCACGCCTGCAAGTTCAAGTACGGCACGAACGCCGCCGCCTGCAATAAGGCCCGTTCCCGGGGATGCCGGCTTCAGGAAAACTTTCCCCGCGCCGAACTTTCCATTGACAGTATGTGGAATCGTACCTTTGCGAAGTGGTACTGATTTCACGTTTCGCTTAGCATCTTCAGTAGCCTTTGAGACTGCTTCCTGTACTTCGTTTGATTTACCTAAACCGATTCCGACGTGCCCATTATTATCGCCGACTGCGACAATAGCGTTGAAGCTGAAACGACGTCCCCCCTTCACAACCTTTGCTACGCGGTTGACAGCGACGAGTTTATCCTTCAGATTCAGTTCAGATGTACGAATTTTTGCCACAATACTTACTTTAATAAATTCTTAAAATTGTAATCCGCCTTCACGGGCACCATCGGCAAGCGCCTTAACGCGTCCGTGATAAAGATAGCCGTTACGATCGAAAACAACGGACTTGATACCCTTCTCTTTTGCAATATCAGCAATTGCTTTGCCCGTCAATTTCGAAAGCTCGGTTTTCTTTGTCTTTGCATCGAGATTTCTTGAACTTGATGAAGCAATGGTAAAGCCTTTCGAATCATCTACGAGTTGGGCATAGATAGAGGCGTTGCTTCGGTAAACGACCAAACGCGGACGTTCAGTAGTACCGCGAACGGTAACCTGGATTTTCCGGCGACGGCGCCCTCTTCGCTCGGCTTTATCCTGTAAATGTAGTTTCGTTGCCATACAATTTCTTCTTCGCTAAAATTATTTACCTGCCGTTTTTCCCGCTTTGCGGATAATCCGCTCATCACTGTATTTCACACCCTTACCCTTATAAGGCTCCGGTGGACGGATCGAGCGAATTTTGGCCGCGACTGCTCCGACAAGTTGTTTATCAATCCCGGAAACCGTAACGGTTGTCGGGGTTGGAATATCGATCGTAATATCTTCTGGTGCAGCAAAAATAACCGGATGCGAATAACCCAAATTGAACTGTATCCACTTCCCTTTTTTCTCAGCCTTATATCCGACTCCGATCATTTCCAATTTTTTTGAAAAGCCATCGGAAACACCGACTACCATGTTATTGGTGAGAGCGCGAGTAAGTCCGTGGAGTGCGCGTGTTTTTTTCTGTTCGTTGGCACGAACAAGAGTAACCACATCGTTTTCGAAGTTCACCGAAATTCCTTCAGGCAAAGAAGTCTGCAAAGTACCTTTCGGTCCTTTGACCACAACCATTCCATCTTTCTCACTGGCGCTCACACCTTTAGGCAGAGTGATCAGTTTTTTTCCGATTCTTGACATAAACTCTTCTTTCTTAAACTTTTCGTATTACCAAATATGACAAAGCACTTCGCCGCCGACATTCATCTGGCGTGCCTGCTTATCAGTCATCACTCCCTGAGGAGTAGAAATGATTGCAATACCAAGTCCGGCAAGAACGCGTGGAGTGGCACTTGCTTTGCTATAGCGGCGTAAGCCAGGTGTAGAAATACGTTTCAAACCGATGATTGCCGGATTGCCATTGCTATATTTCAGGGTAATGCGAAGATCGCCCTGCTTATCGTTCTCGGTGCGTTCGACGCTCTCGATATAGCCCTGCTCACGAAGAATTTCGCTGATGGCGAACTTCAAATTCGATGCAGGCACAATGACATATTTATGCCGCGCCTTCAACGCATTCCGTAATCGAGTAAGAAAATCTCCGATAGTATCCATACTTGTCCTATAAACCTTCTATTACAATCTTTGCACTCCTGGCCCGAAAGGGCTAAAAGTATTTCTGATAGAGTTGGTATTTTACCAGCTTGACTTGCGAACGCCCGGGATCTTTCCGTCGAGAGCAAGCTCGCGGAAGCACATACGGCATAGCCCGAACTTCCGGTAGAATGCTCTGGCTCTGCCGCAGCGCGAACACCGGTTATATTTACGAGTCGTAAATTTCGGCTCGCGTTTTTGTTTAACTCGTAATGCTAATCGTGCCACTGATCCTTTTGATGAGAATAATGAATAAAATTAATTTATGACTTTTCCCCTTCGCCTTCACGCTTACGGAATGGCATTCCGAATGCCTTTAAGAGTTCGTATGCCTCTTCATCCGATGTTGCACTCGTGACGAAAGTGACATCCATTCCAGTGATACGTGATACTTTATCGACGTCGATCTCGGGAAAAATGATCTGCTCCTTCAGGCCGAGAGTGTAATTCCCTCTGCCGTCAAACGACTTATCCGGCACACCGCGAAAATCACGAATGCGAGGGATAGCAGTTGACATCAGACGATCTAAGAATTCATACATTCTTGCCCGGCGCAGTGTAACACGGCATCCGATAGCCTGGTCTTCGCGCAGCTTAAAATTTGAAATTGATTTGCGCGATTTTGTTATCGAAACTTTCTGACCGACGATGGCTTCGAGATCACGAACGGCAGCTTCTAAAAGTTTGGGGTCGCTGGCTGCACCGCCAACTCCGATATTGATCGCGATCTTATCGAGGCGTGGTACGCGGTTGATGTTATCGTAATTAAAACGCTTCATCATCGCCGGAATCACATCCTTCTGAAATTTCTCGTGCAAGCGGGCAGGAACTACCGGAAGCGCCTCAGTCGGGGCTTTCTTCGTTTCCTTTTGCTTGCTTTCTCCTTTCGGAGCTTTTGTTTTCTCTGCTTTTTCCTTTGCCATTTCGCTCTTTCTTATTTAATGACGATTTCCGACCGTCATCTCAAAATTTTATGCAATTGCTTCGCCTGATCGTTTGGCATAGCGTTCGTAACGCGTCTTGCCATCCTTCGATTCGACAACGTTTCTGCCGATTCGTGTGCGCTCGCTCGTCTTCGGATCGAGAAGCATACAATTCGATACATGGATCGGGAACTCGCGCTCATCAATGCCGCCCTGCTGATTCTTCTGGCTGGGGCGCTCATGACGTTTCATTTTATTGACGCCTTCGATAAGCACTCGGCTCTTTTCAGGATAGACTTTCAACACCTTGCCGCGAACGCCGCGGGACTTTCCGGTGATGACTTCTACCATATCATTCTTCTTGATCTTCATAACTCTTCTTTTCTTCGATAGCAAATTAGATTACTTCAGGTGCAAGCGATACGATTTTCATGTACTGGCGCTCGCGAAGTTCGCGGGCAACCGGTCCGAAGATTCGCGTTCCGCGCGGTTCGCCTTGTGCATTCAAAAGCACAACAGCGTTCTCATCAAAGCGGATATAGCTTCCGTCGCGGCGGCGTGATTCTTTCTTCGTTCTGACGATCACGGCTTTCGATACTTCGCCTTTTTTTACCTGCCCGTTCGGAATGGCAGCTTTAACACTGACTACGACAACATCGCCAAGTCCGGCATAGCGGCGTTCATGTCCGCCTAAGATGCGGATACATCTGACGCGCTTTGCGCCGGAATTATCTGCTACCAGTAAATTCGATTCTTCTTGTATCATTGTCGTTAATTTTTATAACTTCTTTACTTTTCAGCTAAAATTACTTTGCGCGTTCGAGAACTTCTACAACTCTCCAGCGCTTCGTCTTTGAAAGCGGGCGGGTTTCCATAATGCGGACGGTATCACCTACCTTTGCATTATCATTATCGTTATGCGCGACGAACTTTGTAGTTTTCTTAAAATATTTTTTATAGAGCGGATGTGCTACTTTGCGTTCGTTCTCAACGACGACGGTCTTCTGCATCTTATCGCTCGTTACCTTGCCGATGCGCTCTTTGCGATGTCCGCGCTTGATCTCTTTAACTTTTGCTTCTGGCATTGATAGTGAATTCTAAAAATTATTTACTCTTTGATTCAAGCTCACGCTCATGGATCACCGTATTCATGCGGGCAATATCGCGCTTAAGTGTACGGATCTGTGCACTATTCTCCAAATGTCCCGTTACTTTCTGAAAGCTCAGCGCTGTCAGACGTGCGAGATTCTCAGCGATCTGCCGTTTCAATTCACCGTTTTCACGTCCGCGAAGATCAGATGCATGCGTACTTTTCATTTTTCTCTTTCTTATTTTTTAGCTGCTACTTCTTCATGATAATCCGGACGCACAACCATTTTCGTCATTACCGGAAGCTTATGAGAGCTTAAGCGCAATGCTTCGGTAGCAATAGCTTTAGAAACACCACCGATCTCGAACATTACTGTTCCCGGCTTCACCGGAGCCACCCAATATTCGGGCACACCCTTACCGGATCCCATACGTGTTTCCGCAGGCTTTTTGGTGATAGGCTTTGACGGAAATATGCGAATCCATATTTTTCCGTCACGCTTCATCGTTCGGCTAAGCGTAACGCGGACTGCTTCAATCTGCCGTGCAGTAATCCATCCGCCTTCAAGCGTTTTCAGCCCAAAGCTTCCGAATGCCACTTGAGCTCCACGAGTTGCGTTACCGCGAACTCTACCCTTTTGCATCTTGCGATATTTTACCCTCTTTGGTAAAAGCATTGTCTTGTAATTATTTCCTTAAAATTTATTCTCCTGAGCCCTGGTCTCCGCCTTCGCGACGACCTCTTCCTCCGCCGCCCCCACCCTCACCACGGCCTCTTCCGCCTCTTCTTCTGCGGCGCTCTCCGCCTGCTGCGGATACGATCGGACGGCGATCGCGGTCTTCGGCTCCATTAACAGCAATATTCGCTGCGATCTGGATCGGAGTTTCTCCGGTGATATCACCATGACAAACCCAAACTTTTACACCGATTGATCCGTAGATCGTTTGCGCTCTTCCTTTTGCAAAATCAATATCGGCGCGGAGGGTATGAAGAGGAATACGTCCGTCTTTATACTGCTCGGTGCGGGCAATTTCTGCTCCGCCTAAAC
>PLXB01000358.1 GCA_003151215.1 Ignavibacteriota bacterium | reverse complement strand
CTCCGGCATCGATCGTAGGGGAATTTCCTGGGATCCAAGGCTAAAAGAAGCGTCTCCGGTCTTGGTCAAAGCGGTTATTGTAGCCTGGGCTGTGCCGTTATTAGTAATTGTAAAAGTTTTCGATACTGATGTACCCGTATCGATCTCGCCAAAATCGACTAAAGAAGGAGCGGTCGAAAGCTTCGAATCGATTCCCTCCCCTGTCAGAGTGATCTGACGGCTTGGGACAGCGTCATCGGTAATGATATTCAGTGTTGCCGAATAATTCTGTGACAGCGTCGGAGCGAAACGTATTTTTACCAATATACTATCATTGGCAGCGATCGAATGCGCGGATGTATCAATGAGAATAAATCCCTTATTCGGATCGTTGAGTTTATAACCGAATATTTTTGCCGATGCAGTTCCGAGATTTTTAAATGTCAAAACTGAATCAAGTGTCTTCGTCAAATTCACCTGGCGGAAATTGACCGAAGATGGAATATCCAAAGCAGAGTTAATGCCCACCCCTTTAAAATAAATAGTATCAATGCCATTATGAGCATCATTACTTTGGATGACTGCCATTCCTGTGACCAGTCCTGCGGCTGTAGGAGTAAATTGCATCACCGCCTGAATACTTCCCTGCAAAGGAACGGTGGTTACATTACCCGAAAGTGAGAACTGACTTGGAGTGAACTGCGAAATTTGAATGGTCAGGTCGTAAGTGCCGAGATTTGTAATAGTTAATAATGCAGTACCCGGACTACCGATCCGAACGCTTCCAAAATCGATCGTATCCTTTGTATCGAGGGACATCTTCGGCAAACCGCTTCGGGCAATAAGCGAAATCTGATTCGTGGTTGCAGCCTGATCGTCGGAGTTGATAACTAAGACTGCGTTATCCACGCTTTCGGCGGAAGATGTGTATGTGAAATTAATGTTCGAATTCCCACCGGGAAGAATAGAAAATGCTGTAGAGCTTGTCAAAGTAAATTTTGCACCCTGAAGGGTATTCAAGATCGAAACGCCCGAAATATTCAGCGTATCATCTCCGGTATTTGTGACCATAAGCGAACCGGGCAATGTCCCGCCGACTAATGTGAGCCCCATGTCATAGGTCGTACTGGCAACTCCGAATATCGGGGAAATGCCTGTTCCACTGATCGAGATCGCAGGAACCGTTACATTATTCAGAGCTGAGATCGAAATTGATCCAGTATAGTTTTGCTTCACCGTCGGCGAAAACTGTATCGTAATAGTACCGCTTCCTCCCGGAGGAATATTCGAAGTCGATAACCCGGATGAAATAGTAAATCCTGTTCCTGTTACGGAAGCTGCCGAAATAAAAAGGGTATCATCTCCTGAATTGCTGACAGTATAATCCTGTTGTTTCGAATTACCGACCCGTACTTTATCGAAAGCCAAAGAGGTTGCTCCGCTAAATACACCGTTTATACCTGTTCCGCTAACAACAACAGTTTTAACTTGGTCGGAAGCAGTTGTCGCATCACTATTAATCGTAAGAGTATCCCGGAGTGTTCCGCGTGTAGTAGGCTTGAAAGTTATAGTCTCCGTTTCAGAAGAACCGACAGTGATCGTGCGATTGCTCGAAGTCGGCGAAGTCGTATAGTTTGTGCCTATGGTTAGCGGACTTGATGAGATCGTCAGAGATGCATCAGGTCCTACGGAATTTACTGTCATCGTAAGACTCTTCGATGAACCGACTCGCAATGAACCAAAATCGAGAGAAGAAGTAGAAAGAGTAACTCCTTTTTTTGCCGGCGAAGTAGCAGTAAAGCTCCCTGTATTATAGGTCACATTGTCCTCATAATCATACGTACCGGCAACACTAACGATGTATGACAAAGAAGTCGTTGTAATCGTAGTCGGACCAAAAGTATTGGCTCCGCTCGGGACGGAAGTTGATTGAATAAAATAGTAATAAAAATTTCCGCTCCAGACAATCGTATCTCCGGTTGAGACATTAAGCGAACTCGGACTAAAACCTGTTGCCGAAAAATTTATCGTATGAGTCGTCGCATACATTTGCGTTCCGGCTCCCATGAAGAGAACTATCGTACAGAACGAAACGAAAAAAGAAAATACTTTAGCAAGTTTCATAAGTTTTTCAAGATTAAATGAAATGAAAATACCAAAGCGATGCCCAACACTCCACTTTAGAAATCAATATCAACCTTAAGACACAAGAATGATGCTTGTTGTGACACACACTTTTCATTTTATTTGAAGGGAATTGCTCTTTAATCTGAAAATTTCCAGGATTTTGGAGGAATGGGAGGGGTCGTTTAGGTATCCGTTCCCTACATCGACTTAACCTCTGCTAATTTATAGTCGCCGTGACCTCCGGGATCTGTAAATTTAACGATTTTTTTTACATTATTGGAATATGACCATATTTCAACGGGCTGTTCTCCCAAAAGGAAGGTGCGCTCTATATTAGTGGGGGGCCCGAAAAGAATATAAATTTTTCCGCGATCAGTCATGGCTCCATCTAAAAGCCGGGCATTGCGTGCAAAATTAAAATAGGCATAATCGGCGCGGCGGTAGAATTCATCCATGCGTTCATTATATGCGGTCTCCGGAGTAGGGTCCTGTTTTTTCCAGAATGCAAACATTTTTCTCATCTGCTCCTCGCGTGAACCGCTCGATAGCTCCTTAAATTCTTCATCGGTAGTAATATGCGCTAACGGAGGAATCGCATCGCGCATATTTTCTAATGAGAGAGGCATATAATGCCATTGTAATTCGATAGGTTGGCTGAATGAACGACTTGATCCGGCGGCATACACTTTTATATTGAGCCGGTATTTTCCCTGTTCCAATACCTTTCCGGGAATCGTAAAAAGCGCAGCATAACACCTGAATGCACTGTCCTTTTTTTCAGGATCGGTAATTTTATATACAACTTCGCTATCGGCTCCGGATAGCTTCACTACGCGATCTGGAATAATGTCATCGGATTTTATCGAGAACGGAGCATATTCTATCGGAGGCACAAGTTCTTTCTCTTGAAAAATATTTGATAGCTGGACTAATCGAATTACCNNGATCTTTTTGTAATGCGAGCGTCAGACCGCAAGTAATATCGCGGCTGAATTCCGTGGCGCTTCCCCAGTTTTTTGAGCGATAAGTATTCGCATCCACGGGATTTTCGAGGATGGCAATGTCACTAAGGCCAATGAAGGTTGAATCGCCGCCGGTTACAGTACGTTCATGGCGAAACGAACGCAATGCAATAGGAATAGTAGCGGGGCGATTTGCAAGCTGTGAGCGAAATCCGTCACGAACTTCAATGTAAACTTCAATATTTTTCGGAACAGTGATTCCATCAAGTGCAATGTTGCGAATAACGGAATTCCATGATTCTTTTGACGTCGTCTCAGAAAAATTACTTGTAAAAATAGTATCGCGGATATTTAAAGCCCGGAGAGTTTGACCGGCAGGTTTTTCACGAAGCTCGATGGAAATATCACGCACGGCAAAATATGAACCATGTAATATATTCGCTCTATCGGTCTTTAAGAATGAAAATAATGCATTAGCAGTATTAATACGAATATCAAGCGAAGAAGCGTCAGCCGATTGTTCTGCAGCGGCATAGAATTGCTCGCCAAAATCAAAATATGTTCGCATATCATGCCCGAAATGCTGGGCATGCAAAGTACCTGCCATAAAAAGCAGGGTAAGAAAGAAGAAATATATTCGTATTGCTCGCACCATTTGATAGTTTCGGTCTTTAGCAGTAATAATGCACTCAATATTTTAATTATCTTGTGCCCCTTCGATCACCCATTGCCTCAAACCTTGCTTACGGGTAGCATCAATATTCACAGGCCCGGCATGAAACTCCCTGCCATATATCACTTGCATTAATCCGCATGCCGTATCAGCAGGTCCCGGTTGATTTATTACATTGATAGCACGAACACCTATCCATGAAGTTAGGTCCGTACTGCTTCCCGCACTATGGCAGCTATTACAGGCAAGTGAAAAAAGCGGTTCGACTTGCGCCTTAAAACTCACGTTCGTTGCGGGAAAAACAATATCATTTGGCGAAGTGATATCCGAACCCGAACATCCGATAATAAATACTGACAAGCCGGCAGCTAAAATGTAGCGAAATGATCCCATTATATTGTTAACGAAAAGGGAAGAGATTAGCATTCCCCCTTTTATTACTACGGGAAGTATGGAAAAAAGTTTAGGGCATTGATTGACTTAGGATTATAGATAATTTTCGAATTTATATAGGCTGCCAATAATCATCATTTTATTAACGTTACCGCCGTTGTCTCCGATAATCCGCAGGTTGTTACTGTAATAAAATAGGTACCATCGGAAAAACCTCTTAAATCGAGGGGCATTTCAGTATATCCTGCAACTATACTCTGTAGTTGAACTTGCTGTATAAGTTCGCCAAGAACATTTCTCACCACAATTCTGGATGACAACGAAGTTTGTGGAACATCAAAGCTAATAGTAGCGGTGTTATAGGCTGGATTAGGGTACACAGAGAGTGAGAGATGATAAGAATTTGAAGAAGATGAACTTGGCGCGCCTAATACTGCATTAAGATTGACGACCCATGCGTCATACCCTTCTCCTCCATGAAATCCTGAAACATCTCCGTCATTATTTGATTTTGTTGTTCCGGCAATAGTATATCCGTCTCCGATATCTTGGATGACTGAGTATGCTTCATCCCCGTCAGTCCCGCCAAGACATTTCTGCCATTCGAGATCACCCGAAAAATCGAGTTTCACAAGCCATGCATCATACCCGGTGTTTTGATGATTCCCCGAAACATCTCCATCCGATGATCTGGTATACCCTGTTGCAACCACTCCCTGATCGGATGTATTTGCGATTGAGAAAGCACGGTCATCATCCGAACCACCCAAACATTTTTGCCATACTATATTACCATTTAAATCAAGTTTCACGACCCAAAAGTCCGAATTGCCGGAATCAGCATTTATATGATAACCAATTACATCTCCTGTTGAAGAACTTGTAAACCCGGCAAAAATAAATTCATGACCGGGTGTTTCAATGATCGAATTTGCAGCATCGTCCTGCTCTCCACCAAGGCATTTCTGCCACTGAAGTTTTCCTATAGAATCAATCTTGATAATCCATGCATCCAACTGATAAACGCCGCCGATGTGGTGCCGCGTTACTTCCCCATCTGCGGAAGTAGCAGATCCTCCGATAATATAGCCACCATCAACAGTACGGGCAATAGAATTTGCATTCTCTTCTCCGCTTCCTCCATAACATTGCTGCCATTTGAGATTGCCTAATGAATCAATATGAATGACCCAGGCATCCGAGCCTCCATGATTCCCCGAAACATCACCATCTATTGAACTAGTGAACCCAGCCACTGTATACCCTCCATCTGAGGTTTGAATGATTGAATTTGCCTGATCCAAAAATGACCCGCCAAAGCATTTCTGCCATTCGATAGCGCCTGATGAACTAAGCTTAATGATCCAGGCATCAGGATTACTACCATGAATACCGGAAACATCACCGTCATTTGAAGTTGTTAAGCCGGCGATTGCATACCCACCATCTTTTGTTTGAATAATACAATTTGCAGCATCGTCACCCGTTCCGCCAAGACATTTCTGCCACTGTAATGCTCCCGAAGGACTTAGCTTGACAATCCACGCATCGCGATTATAAGGACCGTTGATATGATCTCCCGATACATCACCATCTGAAGAGATGGTACTTCCTGCCATTACATAACCACTATCGGATGTTTGGATTATACATTTTGCGCCGTCATCTCCTGTCCCGCCAAGACATTTCTGCCATTGGATTCCGGGAGCTTGTTGGGAATAAACCGTTCCGGGTATTGCGAAGAGAATTACAACAGCGAGGCACCGTATTCGGAGAAATAAGTTTTGCATGATTGGGCTTCGATCGTTTCCTATAAAAATGGAGAAGTCTATCAGAGTAAAGAGGAAAGGACTCTGAATGATTCCTGCTGACCACTAACTTATAATAACTACCGAAGAAAAGATCATCTGTTTGCGTCGATATTCACTACTGATGAATCCGTAAACCCCGAACTAAATTTGTAGGAAATATTCATCTTCG
>PLXB01000235.1 GCA_003151215.1 Ignavibacteriota bacterium | reverse complement strand
CTTCACCACATCTGCCTGACGGGGAAAAACTTTCGTCGTCAGCACACGGTGTACTTCTTCGTCAGCATCGGCGCAACAGTCGGATAGCACGGTAAGGCGGTAATCTTTATCGGCTGCTTCGCGTAAGGTTGATAAGACAACACCACTTGTAGAAACACCAGAAAGCACCAAGTTCCTGATATCTTGAGCTCTTAAGACCACTTCAAGATCGCTGCCCGTGAAGGCACTGATGCGGCGTTTTGTAACGATGATTTCATCCGTTAATGGAGCTAAAGATGATTCGATTTTCATAAACTCTTCCATGCTTATGGAAGTAAATCTTTCCCTCCCGGTAGAGAAGCTTTTATTATTCGCGCTTATTTCCGGAGCACCTTCTCTGAAACCTACCGTTACGTAAATAATAGGGATCTTCATCTGCCGAGCATTTGCTATAGCTTTTGCAATATTACTGATAAGCGCAGTCGTATCCGGAAAATTGCGAAGAATTCCGGCTTGCATATCCATGACAAGAAGGGCAGTGTTTTGTTTTTTTTGTTCCATTTTAGGATCTTACATTTTCATCTTATCCATAAAGCTAATGCTTAACATGACAGACATAGCCACAATGCCCAAGAAGAAAACAAGCAGTGAAATTTTATTTGCATTAGAGACTTTGCCAACTTTCAACAAAATATATCCGATAAGCAGATTCAGGCAAGCCCATAGCACGTTGACGGTCGGCGATGAAAGCCCTTTACCGGGAGGATCTGAAAAAGGTGATGGAAACGGATCTCCTGAGACTCCATGAATTAAATGCGGAACAACATTTGCTAAAAATGCCCCTGCAAAAAACGCTGCTATATAATGATACCATTTCATACCGTTGTTATTTAATAATTAAGTTATTAGCAATAAAATAATTTTGAGATGCGTTCCCATGGGATTTACAAGACATTCATCGCTGAGATTGTGAAGGAACATTTGTAAATTGACAAAACGCAAAAAAACTATCCCTTTAGATACCTTGTAACTTTCCTTTCCCAACAGTGTTTCTTTTAGTGATTAGTTGAGCCAATCACCTTATGAAACGCAAAAAATATGTCATAATCTCTGTTTTAGTCGCTGCTGTAGTGGTATATTCTTCATCATTGCATGCTCAGTGGAGCGCAGATACGAAAATTTCTGTGCAGGATTCAGCTGCATCGCTTAATGAAAATATGGGACAGTGCCTTGCGGTGAGCGGCGATTCAGTGCATGCGTTATGGTGGGATAAAAACGCTGATAGCACGTCTGTTTTTTATAGACATTCGTTCGATGGTGGTGTTACCTGGAGTGTTACCGCGCATCTTGGCGGCATTGTAAATAGCATTGTTGATTTTCCATGTATCGCCGTCTCGGGTGCAACGGTGCATATTGCCTGGCGCAATATGATTAATGGTACATCCACAACATATTACAAGCGCTCGCTTGACGGAGGTAATACCTGGGGTGCAAATATTTCGCTTGGCACTTGGTATTGGTGGCCTTCTCTCACATGCGACGGACAGAAGGTATTCATTGCACTCAATGATTCGCATCCTAATAATACGGAAGTCTATTGCCGGCGCTCCACCGATAACGGCACGACATGGGATACTGTCGTGCATCAGATTTCCAATGCAACAGGACGTTCGGAAGATCCGTCCATTGCTGCTTCAAGCGGATGCGTTCACCTTGTCTGGAATGATAACCGCACCGGCATTATGCAGACATGGTATCGCCATTCGTTCGATAACGGAGTTACCTGGGGTGCAGAAACGCAATTAACAAACGCCCCGCTGTTCTCGTATTGCCCGATGATAATTGCTACAATTGGTTATGTTGATGTTGTCCGCGCAGATCGTGATGCTTCAAACAATTTTCATATTATGTATAAGCGCTCTTTAGATTCAGGAATGACCTGGAGCTCAGAGCAGGAGCTATCGAATAATGGAACATCTTCCGGATATCCGGTTATCAAGCGGGACGGAGAGAATGTTCACGTTGTCTGGTGGGATTTTAGCGGGGATCTTAAATATTGTCACTCTTCCGATGGAGGTGTAACATGGGGTTCTGCGCAAAGTTTGGTAACGTATGCCGCGAATAAACCGACTGAGCCATTTATTGCACTTTCAGCGACGATGCTTCATGTTATATGGTTAGATTCGCGCGAAGGACATCCGGAAGTATATTACAAAAATACAAAGACCCAAGCATCGGTTAGAATGGTAAATTCACTATTGAATCTGATCGAAATTTCTCCGAATCCTGCATCACAAAATGCGACGCTGAAAATCGGCGTCGCACAACATCTCGAAGATGTAAAAATAAATTTCTATGATGCCGCGGGGAGGCTTCTGAGTATGCAAAATATCGGCGCACTAAACGAAGGTATACTGAGCATTCCACTTCTTCTGCCTCAAATTTCAGGGATTGCATTTTTGCGAATTACTTCCGGCAGTGATGTCATCGGAACGGGCAAGATACTGCTTACGAGATAATATTGAGATTGAAACTACGTTAACGCCAAATTCGTATCTGTTTATAAACATTTACGAATGACTGTTACATCTCCGCGTCTGATTCCACCTAACCCCGATCCCGCACTTTTGCGTGCGTTCCGTGGCATCTTTTGGGATCGGGTGAAGCTGCTCAAACGCACCGGAAGCTGGCATCCTGATATCGTCAGCAGCACTTTAGGAAAACGCGAACTCATCCTCATCAATCGTCCGGAATACATTCAGGAAGTTCTTGTCGAGCAAGCCGATAAATTTCATAAGTCCGAGCAGTTTAAAATCCATACGCGTCCGCTTTTGGGAAACGGGTTGCTTCACTCTGAAGATGAAGATCATAAACGCAATCGAAAACTTGTTGCACCGGCATTTGTCCATCGCAGGATTCGCGAGTATGCAAATGTGATGTCGGAATATACTCTCCGGGTAATCAATGAATGGAATGATGGGGACGTCATCGATATTTCCCGCGAGATGATGCGCATCACGCTTGCGATAGCCGGCAAGACGCTATTTGGTTCGGAAGTCGGCGGGGAGGCAGATGACGTAAAGAAGCGTCTTGCATTTCTCAGCCATTATGCCGATGAACAGCTTCGCATTCCGTTTCACATTCCGTTCAACTGGAGAACTCCGAGAAATAATCGTGTTCGTAAAGCCATTGCCGGGCTTGATGCTATCATTTTCGGTATGATCGCCGAGCGGCGTTCGGGAAAGACCGATGCAGGGGATCTTCTTTCTATGCTTCTTCTTGCCCGCGACGAAGATGACGGCTCCGGCATGACGGATAAGCAAGTACGTGATGAAGCGATGACGATCTTTTTAGCAGGACATGAAACAACGTCGAATGGAATGAGCTGGATGTGGTATTTGCTTGCACAAAATCCCGAAGTATTTCAAAAACTTCGCAACGAAGTAAAAGGCTTGAATGGAAAAACTCCCACGCTCGATGATCTTGTACGCTTACCATACGCAATGCAAATTTTTAAGGAAGCACTAAGGATATATCCTCCCGCTTACATCCTTGTTCGTACAGCAACCGAAGATGCTGTAGTTGACGGATATAAGATCAAAAAAGGCGCAGTCGTTATGATCAGCCCGTATCTTCTGCATCGCAAAGCAGAATTTTTTCCCGATCCCGAAAAATTCGATCCGGATCGTTTTAGCTCCGAAAATGAAAAGGCGATTCCACGCTATGCCTATCTTCCTTTCGGCGCCGGTCCGCGCATCTGTATTGGTAATCAGTTCGCCATGATCGAAGGACATCTCATGACTGCAACAATAGCGCAGAAATATTCCTTCGAATTAGTTGATTCAGATCCTATTGAGATCGAGCCGCTTATTACACTGCGTCCGAAGAGAGGAATTAAGGTACGAGTGAAGCAGTAAGAAGATAGGGGGCAGG
>PLXB01000397.1 GCA_003151215.1 Ignavibacteriota bacterium | reverse complement strand
TTCCCCTCAAAATTCAAACATTTTCTCTTATGCTTTTGCACCCAACCTATACCTGAGGACAACCGTTCCGAAGACGTGATAGACGATGTCAGCGGAAAAGTGCGCCACGATCGCCGCTTCGATGCCATACGTCCAAAACAGCCAGCCGCATAGAAGCCCAATCGGAAAGTTGAGCAGCAATGAGCGAACAAGCATGAGCGGCGATATTTTGCCTAAAAGATTCTTGAGCGCAGGAAGATGTCCAATCCCAAAAAGGATTGCTAGAGCCACGTTCGCAATCCAGAAGACGGTGTCCGTCGGTAGCCCTGCGGACGTCTGCCAGATTCTTGAAAGTAGCCAAGCAAGTGCTGACAGTCCTAAAAGGCGCACTAAGATTTCTTCGTTGATGCCGCCATAGAATGAGGCGGCAAAGTTTTCCCACAGTGTGGTTTTCCGCGCAGTGTCGACGAGCGCTTCGGGCCAATACGGCAAAAACAACAGATCGCCGACTAAGAGAATGATGCCCGCCAGCACGCCGAGGATGATCGAGACTTGCAGCATAGATACGAGTGCTTGCGCCGACCCATTACCAGCGAGTGCCGCCTCGATGTATGGGGTGCCGAGCCCGATCGAGTGAGCTGCCAAGAGCCCTACTCCGGAGGCGATTGCGAAGATAATAGCACCCTGAAGGATGGATAGGACTACAAGCCTCGGCATAGACATCCTGAGCGGCTTGTCCTTTGGAAGCAGCCGCAAACCATACGGGAGCACGGCCGCACTGCCGACAAGCGTAGCAGTGAATAAGATGCCAAACTCGAACCAGAAGAGAAGTGTCATTTCCATGTATACAGGTGCACCGCTATGTACATTGCGAGCATTCCGAGCAAGAATCCGAAGGAAACTAACTCCGAAGTATGGAGTTTAGTATCGCCTCCGGTGAGCCAAGCAATGTAATTGACGATCGTGAGCACAATAATGACGCCAATGATGTACATCCATAAAGGTCGTTTCGTCATACTTTGATTATACTTCGAGCTTGCGAGTCGTTTCATCAAATACAAATATTGTGCCAACACATGGGCAGATCGCCGTCTAAGTACCACTNNCAAAGTAAAGATACCTCCTGCAATAATTAAGCAGATTACGATAGTTATAAAAACTTTATTCTTCAGTAGAAATACCATAGGTCTTATTGATCCCTTCGCCACGGGCGCCACAACATAAATATGGCAGGGATAATAATGAAAACCGGCCATAGCTTACCCCATGCTTCTCCCTTCAAGTATCCGAAGTTATCCAAAAGAAAGAAAACTCCGATAATTATCAGCCAGATAGCGGGATATACCCTGCCGTAGTAATAGCCATTTGTGTTTCGCTTTGAGTCCTTGATTTCTTGATCGTCATTCATATGCAATTGAGTTTTAAGAGAACTGCTAATAATGGAAGTTATTTATTATCTAGTAAATTGGCCATCTCTTTTACGCTCCTCTCAATTGCATCTGCAGACTTTTTAATCGCCGCTGCTTCAGAGCCTGCATTTTCAGCGTGCTGCGACAATAATTGCGCTTGCATGAGAATTGGAGAAAGGCTATTTCTTAAGTCATGAATCAACTTTCTATATTCAAAAAGCCCCACGAAATCACCGTGCTCATGCTTTATTCTTGAATCGTTCATTTGCTCAGACATATTTTTTACTAGTGTATGTGGCAACCGTGCTTAGCAGATCTTTCATATCAAACGGCTTAGCTAGAAAACCATCTGCTCCTGCTTCCTTGGCAATTTTTTCTGTATCTTTATTCGCGGAGATCATGATTACCGGTATATGCTTGGTCAGTTTTTTGGCCTTCAGACTTTTGCAAATATTTCTGCCATCCATGCCCGACATCCATATATCCAATAAAATTACATCAGGTAAGTATTCCTGTGCAAACTTTTCCGTGTGCCCATTCACGGTTGTTTTCACGTCGTACCCCGCATCTTCAAGAATTAAGGTCATTGCCTCCAAAATTGCCGGGTCGTCATCGGCTATCAACACCTTCTTCTTTTTGTCAGGCCTACTCTTCTCCTCTTCTAATAAAGTATTGGTATCCTTTTTAATCTTCGCGCTACGTTTAATAGGCAATGTAAAACAAAATGTTGAACCTTTTTTCCCCGAGCTTTCAACCCATATCCGCCCACCATGCCGTTTAATTATCTCTGATGAAATAAACAGTCCTAATCCCAAACCGGCATAGGTGTCCTCTGCGTCTCCGACTCGAAAGAAACGCTCAAAGACTTTATCCAGCTGCTCCTTGGCTATCCCAATACCAAAATCCTGAACACGCAATGTTATTTCTTTTTTATCGGCCGATGTCGTAACAATAATCTTTTCGTCATGAGGAGAATATTTAATCGCGTTTGATAAAAGATTGGTAATTACTTGGCCTATCCTGTCTCGATCCCCAGCTACAATCTTCGTCTCAGCCAGCTTCTTTGTAATGGGATGCTTCGTGGTGGTCAGTTTCATTTCCTCAATAATCTCTGTCGCAAGTTCATTAAAATCAAAAAATCCCTCGTGAAATTGAAGCTTCCCTCCATCCACCCGTGTCACGTCAAGAAGGTCGCCAATAAGTCCGGTGAGCTTTTTTAGCTGTGCGTCCATCTTCGAGAGCATTTCAACGGCTTTCGTGTTTCCTTCTTTTTGAAACCTACTCTGCAATACCTGGGCATACGCCTTGATACTCGTAACGGGTGTTTTTAGTTCATGCGTTGCAATGCTAATGAAGTCATTCTTCTGAGTTTCAAGAAGTTTGCGTTCTGTAATATCGCGGTAATTTATGACAACCGCTTTGACGTTAGGATCATTCAGTAAATTGGTCATGGCAGACTCGATCCAAATATGCTTCCCGTTTTTATGCAGGACTCTGTATACTGCATGTTCGGTGCTGCCCGGCTCTTTCAGGAGTTTTTCAAAGAGTTTTGTTACGAACTTCCTATCATCGGGCGGAGCAAGTTCAAAGGGATTCGTGAGTTCTTTGAATTCCTCAGAGGTATATC